>RDXV01000230.1 GCA_004292695.1 Nostocales cyanobacterium
TGACTAATGACTAACGACTAATGACTAACGACTAATGACTAATGACTAATGACTAAATTGGGTAAATCTCCCCATGCAAAGAAGGGGACTTTTACCCTACCGGGAACTGACACTAATTGAGGAAAATATAAATGTAGGATTGGATTTGATCCCAAATACCATGAATGAATATTTATACTACCTGGCAAATGCTAGTTTAACGCTCAGGGTCGTTCAACACCTGCACAACCGACCTCACAACCCTGTTTCCTTCGTTACGGTTATTCATCAAATAGATGGTTGGGTAATCAGAATTAAATTTAGAGAACCCATATCCGCACAAGATGATGGAGATTTTAGAGCATTTTTAAATGAGTTGGGGATTAGTTACGAACCACCAATGAGAATACAAATGGCTCTTTGGAGTTTAGAAGCTGGACAATATCCCGTAGATGTGATGCGCCGATATCAAGTAGCAATTGTTTCTCATGGTCATCCAGAACAGGAAGAAATAGAAGCCTTTAGACAACAGTTTGTGCGAGGTTTAGGCTACTGTCCAGAGACTCTTGCCTAACAAAATTTGTGAGTGAAATCCACAGATAAATGAGTACAAAAAATTACAAATCAAATGGCGCGTCAAACGCTGCTGGGATATATTCTAGTAGCGTTAAATCATAGTTACCTATTGATATCTGTGCTAGAGATGATGAGGTATTTTTATTCTTGTTAAGTTTTTTCAGTGAAGGTTGAGAGAAAACTAAAGCGACATCAAAACGACAGCAGTAGTTAGCTTTCTCAGGATATTGAACTAAAAACATTTGCGCTGTTTGACAGAGTTTAACTTGCTTTTTTGCGGTGATGGAATTTCTACCCCCTGCATCCCAATTTCCAGCACTGCGAGTTTTGACTTCTACAAATGCTAATATTGAATCTGGCTGATTTTGGTGTTGCTGAGTGACATGAGCGGATGTTTGATCATGGTATTCTGCAATAATATCTATTTCTCCCCAGCGGCAGGAAAAGCGACGATGTAAAATCTGCCAACCTTGAGATTTTAACCACTCAGCTACTAGGTCTTCTCCTATGTCACCGATATCAGGATAATGAGATGGAGGTGGTTTAGGCATAGATTAAGAATAGTTGAAAAATCCCATGAATACAAAGTATCCTATTTTCTCATTCATCCTCAGTTTCTTGCTGTGGGTAGTTATTCCCTGTACAGCATTTTTTGGTCTGATATCTACAGCTTCTGCCCTAGAATATAACAAAGTCAATTTGATTGAAGCAGATTTTTCTGGTAGGGATTTAACAGATTCAAGTTTTGATCACGCTAATCTTCGTTATAGCAATTTTAGTGATGCTAACTTGCGTGGTGTCAGGTTTTTTGCAGCTAATCTAGAATCAGCAAATTTAAAAGGTGCTGATTTAACTAATGCTACCTTAGATTCTGCGCGGTTGATTAAAGCAAATTTAACTAATGCGGTTTTGGAAGGTGCATTTGCAGCTAACGCTAAATTTGATGGTGCTATTGTTGATGGTGCAGATTTTACAGATGTATTACTGCGTCGAGACGAACAAGCTAAATTATGTAAAACTGCTCAGGGTACTAATCCTATCACGGGTAGGGATACCAGAGAATCCTTATTTTGTCCCTAGATGGTTAGTATCTAGAGATTTATAATATACGATATTATCCATAATAACCCTGACTTAATTTCAAAGTCGGGGTTTAATCTTATATCCCGTTAAATTGTTAGATTTCTGCATACACAAGTTATGTTTTTCAGCAAACCCTATACACAGCCCATAGCACACTTGCGTAGCACTTTTAAAATTTAAAATCTATACTTAAAGGTAAATGTATAATTTTCTGAATATAAAACCAGATGTTTACCCATTTTCATGTCTGGAAAAAACTTTTTCAAGCCAAACTATCAAGGTATATTGTCACTTGGGTATTTACTAGCCTGGTAGTGGTAGAAATTGCGATTTTAATACCATCTTATTTGCGAAGAGAAAATGAATTATTGTCAAAATTAGAAAATGTTTCTAATGAGGTATTTTCTGATTTTGTATATAAAGTTGAACAGGGAGAACACCCCCAAGAAATGTTAAATATGACAACTCGAAAACTTAAACCTGAGTCTGTCATTCGGGGGGTAATACTTTATCAAGCTGATGGTAAATTAATTAAAAAAGTTGGGGAAACACCAGAAATTTCCTATCAGGATGTTGTTAATTCTCAGGTTTTACGGTTAAGAAGTGAAGATAAACGTAGATATGATGTAGTTTTCTTTATTCCTAAAAATCAGAAAAGCTATATTTTAATTGTACGTCATAATTCTGAAAATGTGCAGAAAGAATTATATGCTTATTCTTTGAGAATTGCTGCTTTGGTATTGTTAATTTCTGGGTTTGTTACCTTGACAACTATGTTAACTTTGGGGGTAGCGGTAATTCAACCTATTTTGTTATTAAGAGATGATTTACTAGCAGCGGGGGAAGCTATTATTAAAAATGGGGAAGATCCAAATTTTCAGACTTTATCTATATCTAAGCAAGATGAGATGGGGGAGGTAATAGCAGCTTTTAGAGAAATGTTTATGAGAGTGAGAAAGGAAATTAAAGATCGAGAAACAGCAGAAGTTAGTTTACGGGAGGAAAAACAAAAATCAGATAGTTTACTTTTGAATATTTTACCATCAGAAATTGCCCAACAGTTAAAGCAAGAACAGAGTGCAATTGCTAACCGTTTTGATGAGGTGACAATATTATTTGCTGATATTGTTAATTTTACTGGTTTATCTACTCAAATATCTCCCATTGAGTTAGTCAATTCTCTGAATGAGATTTTTTCAGAGTTTGACAAATTAGCAGAATTTTATGGTTTAGAAAAAATTAAGACTATTGGTGATGCTTATATGGTTGTGGGTGGTTTACCTACTCCTAGATCCGATCATGCTATTGCTGTTGCAAAAATGGCGTTAGAGATGCAAAGGAGTATTTGTAAATTTAAAACACCGCATGGGGAATGTTTTCAATTAAGAATTGGGATTAATACTGGTTCGGTTGTTGCTGGGGTAATTGGTTTGAAAAAGTTCAGTTATGATTTATGGGGTGATGCGGTTAATGTTGCTAGTAGAATGGAGTCTCACGGGGTGGTGGGAAAAATTCAAGTTTCTGAAATTACCTATTTTTATCTGCAAGATCATTTTCAGTTAGAAAAAAGAGGTGAGATTAAAGTTAAAGGTAGAGGGATGATGACTACTTATTTTTTACTTAGTCATTAGTTATTAGTCATTAGTCATTAGTCATTAGTTATTAGTAGTAATTTATTCTCCTTGATATCCTGGATCTCCTGACTCCTTGATCTCCTTATCTTCCATAAAATAATAACCCGATACCGATAATTGCAATTATTACTCCTAAGAAAGAGCGAAAACTAATTTTTTCACCCATTGAAATTGCAATGGGAATGATGAAAATTGGGCTAGTTTGCATTAAAGTGGACGCAATACCAACATCTGTTAATTTAATAGCTGTTTGCTGTAACCAAATTGCTAAATACGTACCCAAAAATGCAGCTAACACACAATAAAATATTATCCGTTTTGATAACTGTAAAATATTGACAAAACTATGGTTTTTTTGATTTGGTAAAAATGCCCATATTAATGTAATTAAAAATCCCGCAGTTAATCTGAATAAAGCTGCCCATAATGGGGAAATATTCACTTGAGTAAATGCTGCACGTGATAAAATTGCACCACTGGAATTAGCGGTTGCTGCTAATATTCCTAAACTAATTCCTTTCCATAGCTGGGTGTTGGTGTTGTCGCTGCTGCTGCTAACTCTTTCTGTGACTACCCAAGCAACTCCAAAAATGGTTAGCAAAATTCCACACCAGGCTATGGGTTTAAGAACTTCATTGAGAAAAATGGTAGCAGCGATCGCACTCATTGGTGGCGCTAATGTTTCTATTAATAATGCTCTTCTGGGTCCGAGTCTGTTTAGTGCTGCAAAGAAAATTGTGTCTCCTACACCAATACCCACCGCTCCACTCAGGAGAATAAATGATAAGGGTAAGGGTGCAACACTGGGTAAAAAATCCCTGCTGATGAGGATGGTAATTAGTAAAAAGGCGATCGCAATTACACCTTTGATTAAGTTTAACTGTAATGGGGGAACACGTTTTCCTAATACTCCATATACTACAGAGGCGATCGCCCACAAACAAGCCGCTGCTAAAGCCGCTATTTCACCACCTGCACTGTTTAGGGGAATATTTAACAAAATATTAAAAATAACTAATTCTCCTTTTCTTCAAAGTAAAACTATTTCATAATACATCAAAATAGTGTCTAATAATTAGCACTCTTACCTGACAAGTGCTAGATTCTAAAGATTTTTTAAAACCTGCTCTTTGGAGTTGAAATTTATCTGTTTTTCTGTTTATAGTGGAAAACATAGCAATAATAATCAACTGAATATACAACTAAAGAAATATTTCCTAACCAGTCAAAAGTCATAATTACTAACCTCATGACTGATGACTAATAACTAATCACTCACAACTAAATTGGAGGACAAAATGAACTATACTTTTGATATTGTGGGAGTATCTCCAATATTACATTTTTTCCATCATCAACAAGAAAATCTCCAAAAACCACAAATACAACGTGTAGAATATTTGGGTACTCAAATTTGTACTTTGGATGCGTTTTTAGAGTCTGTGGAATCAGTTCCTGAAAATGGAAACTGGCATTTAGATAAAGTTGTAGATACTGTAATTGAATTTTGGTTACATAATGCAGAAACCATCCAATATTGGAAAACTCGGTTAAGAGATGCCGGTAAAGATAATTTATTGGTAGGAAGATTAGCAGATATTAAATCTTTACAAGCTGAATTTGAATCTTTATTAGGCAAAAATTAAAAATCAGTTATCAGTTATCAGTTATCAGTTATCAGTTATCAGTTATATAACTCGTTCCTAGTCTCTGACTAGGAATGATATTGTAGAGGTTCTACCTCTACTTCTCTTAAAAGCAAAGCCTTTAAAAACTCATTCTCATATAAAAACTCATTCTCATACAGAGTATAGAAACAAGAATAAACCACTAATTAATTCTGTCATCCCGTGAATAAATGATATTATGCTGGTTTAAAGAGTTTTTATAAATAAAAGTTATGTATATATCCTGAATAGTTTTAATATTCATAACTTACAACTTTTTCTCTTTATTATTTCTTAATAATTAATTGAGAAAAATTTCTATTTACTCACGAACTTGCAATACTTTCAGCCATTTGCTATAATTTTGGAAATTTTCATAATCGGGTTTTTATTGTCAATTTTGCACTTTTTATAAAACTTAAACTTTTAAAAAACCAAAAAGCCTTATATATCGTCACTTCAGAAACAAAGAACTAAAAACAGACACAAAACTTAATAGATTTAGCGACCATATCGTAAAAAATTTTTCCCCTAAATTGGTCAATAAACCTCTTAGGGGTCAGGGGTGAGGATTGACAAATTACCATAAAAATGATATGTGAACTCAGAAAGTAAACAGATACTCACCCAAACACAGAAAACCTCTCAACCTATCTTTCTCCGTGTTCTCTGTGTTCTCTGTGGTTAGATATTCCGTAAATTGTAACTAATTAGGGGTTGCTGAAAAAGTCTGTTCGTTGAGGTAGGGAATAGGGAATAGGGAATAGGGAATAGTTTCAGCTATCTATCATCCCCAAATTTTTGGA
>RDXV01000231.1 GCA_004292695.1 Nostocales cyanobacterium
AGACAAAATTAAATTCACTCGTTGAGAGAGGGAACAGGGAACAGGGAACAGGGAACAGAAAAATCAGTTGTGTAATTAATTCTGTCTCATTACTTAGTTAGGAGAGGGAACAGGAAGTATCAGGAAGTAAGGAATACAGGAATTTTGATTTTCAATCAATATGTTAAATTAATTTTGCGTGGGTACTTATCAACCATCTCCTATCAACTATCCCCTATCACCTATCAAAAAAAATGTCCGCAAGAGCGGACATAAATCAGGGCTTCTGTCACTTTTATTGGCTACAATCATGTATGGAACATGATGTTTTTATTGTTGATGATCAAACCTAAAAATTCAATAGTTTTTGAGCATCTAATTAGACATAATCACAGTAATTATGTCAATATATAGGAATAGTATTTGATTCCTGAAATTATTTGTGTAGGCAGGCAAAAGGCAAAAGGCAAGAGGTTCTTAGAGGATTTAGGTGTACGGAGTTTTATTCAAAAATCAAATATGAATCCTATATATTCAATCAATTTAACATCTATTCCCTATTCCCTATTCCCTATTTTCCTCGTAATTATGAATACCGTCTTGGTGTATAAACCCTTGTTTCCTTTTCAGAGGTTTCTATTTTTCGAGTCTGGGAAGAACCAACAATAATTAATGTTCTCATATCAGCTTCTACCGCTTCTAAATCTTCCAAATTAATTACTTTTACAGCTTGTCCTGTTCTACCAATATTCCAACCCAAAACCACTGGAGTATCTGGTTTTCTATATTTTAACAAAATATTTTTTGCTTCTGTTAATTGCCAATTTCTATGTTTAGAAACTGGGTTATAAAATGCAATCACAAAATCACCTTGAGCCGCATTTTCAATACGTTGAGCGATAATTTCCCAAGGTTTTAAAATATCAGATAGGGAAATTACACAAAAGTCATGTCCTAATGGTGCGCCAATAGCTGCGGCGGTGGCCTGCATTGCAGAAATACCCGGTGCTACTTGAATATCAATAGTTTGCCATTCTGGATTTTTGTCTTTATCTATAACTTCAAATACTGCGGTGGCCATGGCGTAAATTCCTGGATCACCAGAAGAAACAACAGCTACATATTTACCTTGTGCTGCTAAGTCTAAGGCCATTTTTGCCCTTGCTTCTTCTTCTCTGTTATCAGATTCATGAATGTTTTTACCATCAGCTAAATTGCCAATTAAGTTAATATAAGTTTTATAACCTACTAAGTCTGTGGCATGATTGAGTATTTCTCTAACTTCCGGCGACATCCACTTTGCTGCACCGGGACCTGTACCAATAATTGCTAGTTTTCCTTGGGGTTGTCCTGTGGTTTCTGGATCAATAATTTGGGAATCAATACTTACAGTAATTTGCGAATATGGAGAACAAAAAGATTGACCATTACTGTTTGTTCCTGCAAAAACTACCGCTTCATGAAAACTAAAACCTTTGGTGGTGAATTGTGTTAATTGACTAGCTGCAAAAAATCTGATTGGTACTTTAAATATACGGGCAATATTTTCTAAAATGGGGTTATTAGCTAAGTAAATAGGTGCAAGGATCACAGCTACTGAATGGGCGGAAATTTCTAAACTTTCTAATAATTCGTTAAGATGACTAACTGTTTCTGAGTTGGGTGATGTAATGGCGATCGCCAAATTTTGAGGATGATAAACTAAACAGTCAGGTTGATAATTTACCTGTTTTTCTGTAACTGTAATTGTTAATTTTCCCTCGTCATCAATGGGTAAGTTACTATCATTTAACCAAGGTGCTGTTCCTACTAATTTAACTTTTGCACCTGCTAATAAGTCAGCGATAAATTTTTTCCCATCATCTGGGTTTGCTAAATAGTACCCAGGGGGAGGAGATAATAAAGCGGTATGAAAGCGTAAATCTCCTGTGGTGGTGATAGCTGCTTGAATCTGGAAAATTTCTGCTATTTGTCTTCCTAATTCATTAACTCCACTCAAACCACCCAATAAGGGTACAACTGCGCTACCATCTTCCGCTACTGCTAAAACTGGTGGTTCTTGTCTTTTATCTGTAATTAATGGCGCTAAAGTTCTAATTAAAATACCCGCTGCACAAATACCAATTATCGGTGTTCCCGCAGTGAACAACTCCCGTAAAGTATCACCAAAATTGGTAAAACTAACATCTACATCATCAGTACGATCCGCTAAACCATATAATTTAGCCTCTGGGAAAATCTTGATAATTTTCTTAGCTACATTGATGCTATTTTGACTCAGTATAAAAATAGCAGGTTTAACCCTTGTGTTCATAATTAATGAATTAATATATTAGTTTTATGTTAATAAAATTGACTTAATTACCAGTTGATTGAATAGTTCTTCCTTATCAAGATAAATTATAGCAGATTTTTTAATTAAGTCAATATTTTTACCAACTTTCCCCTAAAGTTTTTGAGTAGTAGGAATAACAATCATGGAAAAATAAGGTACTTCCTGGGGGTTGACTTCATCTATTGGTATAATTTTTTGTTCTGAAGTAGTTGCCCGTTCAATATATTTTGCCCTTGTATCTAACCCTAGTTGGTGGAGGATATCACGGACTTTGGTAAAGTGGCGGCCGAGTTTCATAATAGCTGCTGCATCGGTAGCTAATAGTTGGGCTGTCAGCTTTTCTGGGGGTAGTGTCGCTGGTAACACTGTGAGAATATCATTGTAGTAAGTGAAGGGTACACCCAGGGAAACTGGACAAGCCATTAAGGAAGAAATACCGGGAACTACTTCCGTGTGATACTCTCCAGATAACCGAGTGTAAATATACATAAAAGACCCGTAAAAAAACGGATCACCTTCACACAGAACTACCACATCTCGACCGGCTGCCAAATGTTTATCAATAGGTTCTACCTCTTTGTCATAGATAGGTTTAGCCTTTTCTGGTTCTAAGGCTTTGGGCAGATGGTATAAAATCTCAGTTTGATTACCGGGTAAATATGGCGACACAATTTTGCGAGCGATACTTTCCCGATCTATGGCTGACTGATAAGCAATGACAGAGGCCGAACGTAATAAGCGTAATGCTTTTAATGTCAGCAATTCTGGATCTCCAGGTCCGACACCGATACCATACAGACGACCTTTTGAGTTCATATTTCTTCCTCGGTGGCGATCGCATTCACAGCAGCGGAGGCGATCGCACTACCACCCCTACGCCCATGTAAGGTTAAAAATGGTACACCACGACTATTTTCCGCTAAGGCAACTTTTGATTCTATTGCACCGACAAAACCCACAGGAAAACCCAGGATAGCCGCTGGTTTGGGTACTCCCTCATCCAGCATTTCCAGTAGTCTAAATAAGGCTGTGGGTGCATTACCAATGGCGACAACTGCACCTTCTAAATGGAAGCGCCATAGTTCTAATGCTGAGGCGGAACGGGTGTTCAATATCCTTTTAGCGATGTTTGGCACTTCGGGATCATTCAAAGTACAGATGACAGCATTGTTGGTAGGTAGTCTTTTTCTGGTGACACCCTGTGCAACCATATAACTGTCACATAAAATAGGAGCGCCCCCAGCTATGGCTTTTCTAGCTGACTGTACAACGTCATGGGAATACTGTAAGTCTGTGACTATATCAGTCATGCCACAGGCATGGATTAACCGTACAGCAACTTGGGCTATATCTTGGGGAATATTTTCTAAATTAGTTTCTGAGCGAATGATCGAGAAGGATTTTTTGTATATTTCGTCGCCATCACGTATATAATCATACATAGTTTTACTTCTGGTATTGAAAACTGAAATTAGCCTAAATAGATGGGTCTGTGAACAATTGTTTTAGTTCAGGTATATCATAACGGTTAGTAAATTCTCTAAATGATTCTTGAGAATTGACTCGGTTTGTTTGATATACTTTCAACATTTTTGTTAACAGGGGGGGAAGTTCTGCAAAAGGGACGTTTTCATAGATTTGTCGGCCAAATTGCTGTAAATTATCTTCACCAAGATAAACTTCATATCTTTCTAATGTTTCATTTTCAACCTCGATATTCACACCTAGCAATGTAATATCACCTGGATGATGTTGAGCGCAAGATTTGACACACCCACTAAAATGAATATTAATGTGAGAATCTAAAGCAACGTGAGATTCTAAATATTCTCCTAATGTTAAAGCATGACTTTTTGTATCTGTAGCAGCAGCAGCACAACCACGCTTCCCAGAACAGGAAACTAGCCCACTTTTGATGTTAATTGCTGAATAACTGAGTCCTAAATTACTGATTTCTCTCTTTACCTCAGCAATGTCAGATTCAGAAATATCAGTAATGAGCAGGTTTTGCCAGGGTGTGAGTCTGATAATACCACGACCATACTTATTTGCCAAATTAGCTAAACCTCGAATTTGCCAACTTTGCAATCTTCCTAAGGGCAAGACTACACCAATATAAACTAATCCTGGCTGTTTTTGGCGATGAACACCTAGATGATAGAGTTTGTTGCTTTTCTGCGTTTTATAATCTTGTGTAACATCTTGGTATTTGTTAATTACGCTTTTCAGTTGTAAGTTTGAGAACAGTTTACTATTATGTTCATATAAATAATATTCAACCTGTTGTAAATAATTTTCCAATCCAATATTACTGATCACTTCCCGTAACCTTGGTTTACGACGCAGGCTAGAATCTGTATGTTGTAGATATACCGCTGCTAAAGCTGCTAACACGGGAATACATTCCTCTGGTTTGAGGTAAATTCCAAAAGTTGAGAAATTTTTTCTTGAGAGACTACCACAAATAGATAAAGTGAAGTATACTTTATTTAGTCCCCATTCCCCTGTAGGAAAGAACTTTTGTTCTTCCCTACACCCCCCTTCAACGCGAGTAGCAACAAATGTGATGTCATTGGGGCAGTTGACTACAGAAAGTTTCCCACTACCATCAAAGCAAACACTGAATTTTGCTGATAGTTCCCCAAGATGGGAGTTTTTTGTAATATACTCATCCCATGCTTGCACAAGCGGACGCACATCTATTAGTTCTTGTGTGTCTATACCCGCAGTTGGACTAGCCATAATATTGCGGATATGATCTATTTGGGGATTAATCGAACCCAAACCTAATTCTTGCAAACTTTTAAGAACTTCAATGTTAATATTTTGTTTTATTTCCCGAATTTGCAAGTTAGCACGATTTGTTACATCTACATAACCGCTACCATAATGATCAGCTATGTTGGCAATTAAATTTAATTGTTCCGTGTTGAGAATACCAGCGGGTATCCGCAGACGAGATAAAATTCCATCTTGGGCTGACGTAGTATAAAATAAGCCTGGACAGGCAGTAAACACATTTAACAAAAACTCAGACTCCTTCCCCGTGCGACGCAGAGACAGAAATAAGTAGGTAAATAAATATTCTTGAATTTGGCATTCTGACTTAGTTCAATTTAGGACTTTAGGCTTGGTTATCAACAATCTAAACATCTCAAATTGCTTTACAGCTGCGGCACAGTCCCGGAATTTAACCGGAGTTTCCCAACTCCAAGACTCACAATTTTACCATATTAATAGCGGATAGATACAAAAGATACAAAAATTATTAAAGTAGAGTGTGGGTGTTGTTTCCTCAATTCAGTTAACTATACAGCATATAACAGATTAATGAGGTGCAGAAGCAAACACAGGGGGGCAACCACAGGAGGGCAACCACAGGAGGGCAACCACAGGAGGGCAACCACAGGAGGGCAACCACAGGA
>RDXV01000065.1 GCA_004292695.1 Nostocales cyanobacterium
CTGAACGCGAGGAAATAAAGTGCAAGACTTTTGAAGGTTAGACCTGAAAAACTGTGCATTCTGGGGCTGAGAAATCCAAAAATTTGGGGATGATAGATAGCTGAAACTGTTCCCTGTTCCCTGTTCCCTACCTGAACGAAAAGACTTTCTCAGCAAACCCTAGCTATAAAACTGTTTCCTGTTTTCTGTTCCCTATCTCCAGAACAAGTGTTGATTAGTCCGCTTAGAGAGAATTTAGAGGATGTAGAACGACAGATACCTTGAGTAATCATTTTGCGTGACTTTGATTAATCAATCTATGTGTCGCTCTACAGAGGATAAATAAAAAATTAACCTAATTGATTATGTATTTTCTCACCATCCTGTAAATCCTTAAATCCTGTAAATCCTGATTCTGACAAAAATCAACATCCTGTAAATCCTGATTCTGACAATCTACGCTTCAATCACAACTCGTAAATTTCCCCTTTTCTTAGCAACTCTACAAGCAGTTGTACTACCAACTCGCTCAAATTCTAAGTCAAGAATCGTCGCACCAACACGCAAATTATGTACCGATAAACTATTAATTGATTCCGGCAAAGCAGGGTCAATAATTCGTAAACAATTATTCTGTGCATCTGGGACTAAATTCACGATCATTTGCAACAATTGAAAAATACTACCAGTCGCCCAAGCTTGGGGAGTACAAGCAACGGGATATCGAACAGGTGCATTATCTCCCTGTCTTTCATAACCACAAAATAACTCTGGTGGTCGTTGATAAGGTTGTTGAAAAGTCATATCAAATAAACCTTGAAATAATTCCAAAGTTTGATCAATTAAACCCAAAGAACGTAATCCCATCGCAATTAAAGAATTATCATGTGGCCACACTGAACCAATGTGATAACCCATTGGATTATAAGCTGGTGATAAACTACTTAAAGTTCTAATTCCCCAACCATTAAACATATCCGGCGCTCCTAATCTTTCCGCCACACTGTAGGCTTTTTCTGGTGTAAAAATCCCTAATTGTAAACAATGTCCAGGATTAGAACTAATACTATCTACTTGATTTCCTTCTCCATCTAAAGCTAAGGCACAAAAATCTTGATCTTCCATCCAGAAATCTTGGTTAAATCTAATTCTGAGATTTTTAGCTTCTTTGATCCAAGTTTCTGCTAAATCTAGCCGCTTTTTCATCTTCGCTATTTCTGCTAATTTGATTTTGGCAGCATATACATAAGATTGCACTTCACAAAGATAAATTTTCCCTTTTGCTAACTCACATTTTCTGTTAACAATACAATCATTAGAATCTTTCCACCCTTGGTTAACTAACCCCAATTTAGATTTTCTTAAATAACCAAGATAACCAGTTTCTTCGATATTTTTATCAATCCAATCCATTGCCGCTAAAGCATTTTCCCAAAGCTGACCTACAGTTTCTTGATCATTTGTCCAAGCATAATAATCAGCATATAACATTAACCATAAAGGTGTGGCATCTACTGTTCCATAATATGGTGTATGGGGTATTTCTTGACATCTTGCTAATTCTCCTAATCTTAATTCATGTAATATTTTACCTGGTTCTTCCTCGCACCAATCATCTATTTTTTTACCTTGATATTCTGCTAATAAAATTAAAGTTTCTTTGGCAACCTGCGGATTTAACATCAAGGTTTGAGAAGCGGTAATAATTGAATCCCTACCAAATAATGTAGAAAACCAAGGAACACCAGCAGATACAGTTTTATGTTTACCAAAAGATTGGCGTAATAAATACATATCTTGTTCTGCTCTTTCAATCACTCGATTAAAAAGACTTTTATCGGATCTAATCTGGGTGATTTGTTCTGACCAATTTTTTTCTTCCATTAATTCACAAGCTTTTGCTTGTGCTAAGGTTGTGGCTGCATTTACACCGGAACTAGGGCGATTGTTGGTTAATTTGTGCAACCGATAACCAAGTATTTTACTTTCATGGGACGCTAAATTTAACTTCCAAATAGCAGTGTTACCTTGAAAATAGTCTGGTTTTTGATGTTGGAATTTTATTTGTGATTCCATTACCGCACCATCTAAACCTTGATAAGCTAATGTTATAGATTCTTCTTGATGTTCTGTTGGTATTAATCTTAATAAGTTACCTCTTTTTTCCCTTTCATGACCACGTACTTCAAATAAGTCTGCAAAATCAGCATTAAAACTGAGACTAATTTCAAAACTGATGTTATTTGTACTGTAATTTGCAACTTCTATCTCTTCAAATAATGCCCCATTCAGTACAATTTCCCTCCGAATACCAATGGTATCTACGGTAATGAGATCATCAATTTTTGGATTTGTGCATAAAACCGACAGTGCAAAACCTTTATCCGCACTGCTACTTAATAAAATAGGCGATCGCCCATTAATCTGCAATTCTAAACGACTTAAAAACCGAGTATCTGCACAAAATAACCCCATACTGGGATTACTACCATCTAAGGAACAACCGGAAATGTTTCCCATTGTATCCGTTACTAAAAATAAATCATCATCTTTAATCGTTAAAGTTGGTTGTGGTCTTTCACTAACTACACAAGGCCATTCAGGAATAGATAATTGCTCTGCGGGAATAAAAGTTTTGCCATCGAGGACGATATTATCTGCTTTCATGAGCCAAATTTCCCGTAAAATAGGGTTTAAGAATATGGGAAAAAATTATTTGTATTTTTCCAGTCACCAGTCACCAATCACCAGTCCCCAGTCACCAATAAATCTATACCTTTTACAAATGAAGTCAAGGCTGAAAACAGAGAGTTTTCAATGAATTTAGTGATTCATAATCTCTCATAGATGCTATAGATAGAAAATACTCAACCAGGTGTTTAGTTAAAATTTGATTGAGTTTTGTCAACAGTTGCTATTACCCAGACAGACAGGGTGTTTTTTGGGTTAATATCTGGACAGGTGCTTATTCAAGCCCAAAGATTGAGGAATAGTCATTATGTCACCTCTTCCCCAATTTTAACTTTGATAACTTTGATAGCAGTTGTGAAGGTATTGAAAAAACTTGAAAACTCAGATTTAAAAACGGCTACGGTCAAGTTACCCTATCATATAGAAGTTTCAAAAAGCTAACTACTGATAGCTGATAGCTGATAACTAACTGCTATACAATACTTTTAAAAAGTGGATCTTCTCTAAATTGGGCGTTTAACGATATTCATGAGCATTTCGACTTCTGTACTGAGTGATTTGCTACAGTCACTAACCTACTTGCGGACTCAGTTATATTTCAAGGCTTCACTAACCGCTCTTTCCCATGCAATGGAAGATCAGGTTTTAGCGACTAGCTTGGATGAACCGCTGATTATTGCTAGTTTTCAGCGAGAGCGGTTTTATCGTCAAGAAGCTCATCGCTATAAGCGCCTTTCTCGTAGAAGTAATCAAATATATGTACTGTCAGCACCAGAAACGGAGTTCGCTCATAGCTCAGATGGCTATGAAAAGGTGGCTTTTGAACCGGATGATGCTTTAAGTCAAGAGTGGCATTTAGTGGTAATTGCTGATAATTATGCTACCTGTCTGGTGTGTCGAGAAAGCAAAGCTTCAATCACTAGAAATCAGCAGCTACCAGATAATACCCCTGGTTTAGATATGGATACAGCGCGAAGATTTGAAGGTATCTGGACTTCGGATAGAACTGTCAGCCTCAAAGCCGCAGATTTATTATTAACTAGGATTGAAACTTATCGCCCAGATTTAGCAGCAAAGATTGATCAGGCACGTCAACGGTTTGATATAGGTACAACTAAGAAGAAGTCTAAAACTAAAACATCTAGTGAATATGCCTATAATATTGATACAGACCCCTTTGTACAGCGTTTGGTAACTTACCTACAAGCTAGTCAATATAAGTTACACAAAGCCTATCGTTCTATTACTGCTCAGGCGAGAAAAGAACGGTTAATTAATTCTATTAGTATGGCTATTAGGCGATCGCTTGATCCACAAGCAGTTCTAGAAATAGCTGCCCAAGAATTAGGACAACACCTAGCAGCAGATCGCTGTTTAATTTATCGCACTCAAGCTACTGACAATCAAGCGGTTATTGAACATGAGTTTTTAAACCCTGGTATAATGTCTGTCCAAGGGCAAACTTGGGAATTAGGTAAAAATCCTCTATTTCAAGAAATAGCAGAACACAGTGAAGGAGTTTACATTGCTGATACGTCTACTGATGGGCGGGTAGTCAATTCGCCTGCCCTTTCCTTCATTGTTAAAAAATTTACTATTCGTTCTTGGTTAATAGAACCTGTATTTTCCCAAGGACGACTCATTGGTATTATAGAATTACATTATTGTCATTCTCCATCAGCAGCATTTCAACCTAGTGATATAGATTTAGTTAAGGCGATCGCCAACCAAATCAGCGCTGCCCTCATTCAAGCAGAAGCTTTTGCCAATTTAGAAGAACTCAACCAACAGCTAGAAGCCCTAGATCGGACTCGTAGAAACCTGATCGCTATCACCGGTCACGAACTCCGCACCCCCCTATCCACCATTCAAGTCTGCCTAGAAAGTCTGGCAACTGAACCAGATATGCCCCTAGACCTACGTCAAGTGATGTTAAATACCGCACTCTCTGACTCAGAAAGAATGCGGAAACTCGTTCAAGATTTTCTCACCCTCTCTAACTTAGAAAGCGGACGTGTGGAATGGCATCCAGAATCTTTAACATTACAAGAATGTGTAGAATTAGCTCTCAGTAGAATGCGTACACGTTCATCTTCCGAAGAAATACCAGAAATTAAAACTCAAATTTCTGACACTTTACCCCTAATTAAAGCTGATGGTGATTGGTTAGTAGAGGTATTGGCAAAACTCATTGACAACGCCTGTAAATTTACACCCTCCCAAGGAGAAATTACAATAAAAGCTACTCGTAACGGCAACCAAATGATTGAAGTTACAGTAGCTGATACAGGTCGGGGTATTGAAACTAATCGTTTAGAAGTAGTATTTGACCGCTTTTACCAAGAAGAGGGAGCATTAAGACGGACAGCGGGAGGTACAGGCTTAGGTTTAGCCATTTGTCGGCAAATAGTCAAAGGCTGGAATGGCAGAATTTGGGCAGAGTCTGCTGGTAAAGATCAAGGTAGTAAATTTCACTTTACCATTCCCATTTCTCCAGGAACGTGATCAGAATTTAGAATTTAGAATTTAGAATGAAGAATGGGGAATGGGAAATTTATCATGAAGAATGGAGAATTAATTGCTAAAAATTCTTTCTTCCCCTGCTTCCCCTGCTTCCCCTGCTTCCCCTGCTTCCCCTGCTTCCCCTGCTTCCTTACATAGAATTTGCACCAGTAGCAATAAGTCGTCTAAATAATTTTTCTGTCCAACCAGTTTCTTGTAATACCGCAGCGGTTGAGACTTCTACATAAGCTTGTTCAATAAAAGCTAAATCAATCATGCAAATTCTACCTAAAGCTGCTTGTAATTCTTCTGATTTGCCATCGGCTTTGAGTTGTTTACCCACTTCATGAACCACTACCGCCATTGCTGGAACTACGTGTTGAGGTGCAATACCGATTTTGACGTGAACAAGTCCAATATGCCAACGAATACTAGCATATTTATCACCCCAATTATCTACCCCTGTAAACATTTCATAAAACCATTGAATAAATGTCTCATGAAGACGGTGCATTCTACCTTCTTTCTCTTTTAAAATTGCGTCCATTTCTTCATCACGTCCTAAATAAACATAGAAGTGATCAGCCATTGTGGAAGCAACACTTTTACCCCAGTCTGCATGAGCATTAAGAATGGCTTTATCTTCAGCAGTAAAACCAATTCTTTTTTCCATTTTGGTCATGAAAGCGGTAGGTTCAATAGTCATAATAGTCCTTAAAAAAATGATAGATGTGTTAGAGGGTGTTTGAAAACTTTTTTCGTGTAGTATTCAGGACTTGGAGATCCCCCCTAACCCCCCTTAAAAAGGGGGGAATTAGAGTTAAAGTCCCCCTTATTAAGGGGGATATAGGGGGATCTAAACATATTTGATACACCATGACAGACTTTTCAAACATCCTCTTAAATCAGTTATCAGTTATCAGTTATTAGTAAAAAAAGTGATGAGTTATTTTCAAATTATTTTTACCTTTGATCTGATTCCTGTTTTTATATACTCTGTAGAAGATTAATGATTTCTCAGGTTTCTAAGATCAGAGTATCAATATATGCACCTTGTATTTTTTTGTCTACTCTCACATAATATATCATAGCTATTTTGTTGATTATGCTGTTTTATTTCTGAGAAAACCGACTAAACTTTTTAAGAAAGATTGACTAACAGGAGCTTTTTCTGTTTTATCAGATTTTTGTGGTTTGCCTACATTTTTACCAACGGTTACAGGTTCAGATAATGGTTCTGAAAAAGAAACTGTAGAAGTAGGTTGAGGAAGAGTTTCTTCTAAGTTGAAAGAATTTGGTGTAGTAGCAACCATGAAATATTCTTCTGCTAAACCAACTACTATCAATCGGAAGGCAATTTGTTGTACAGTAGCGATTGGTAGTGATAGTTGATTAGCAATATGTTGTAAAGAAACTTGTCCATTTACAAATTCCCAAACTTGCCACTCTTGGGCATTTAATTGTAGTTTGGGTTGCTTAATCATCAAACCAGATAAACCGGAAGTAGGATCAGGAAGTTTTTCTTCTAATGCACTCCAATCTTTTAAAGCACGTAAACCAATTAAGATTACTTCCGATGCAGACATACTCAAACCTGTCATTTCACCTAGAGGTAATGTAGGTGTTGGTTCAAATCTGAATAGAGCATCTTTGATTTGGAATAAGGAACAAACTGGACGTAAAACTTGAGAATTAAATAAGAGTTTCAGTTGTTCTGGTTGTAATAGTCCTTGGGATTTTAAACATAACCCTAGTGGTGAATTAGCAAAACAAGAAGATATTTGGATAACTCTAGATATGACTCGCTCACTGATCCAACCTCTTTGGGCAATCATTAATGTTAAACCCTGTTGATCTAATCTGTCAGAAGCAGCGATAACACGACCTTGATGTAACCAAATATAATAAACCTGTTTTTTAGATTTATTACTTTCATCTACACAAAATTCAATATACAGGATACCAGTCTTTTTACCTTGATCTAAAAATTGTAGTAGTTCTGGTAGGGAAAAATCGGCAAAGTTACCTGTAATAGTCATGATTTTCCTCCTATGTTTAGGATGAGGATATTAAACTTTTAAACTATCAGAATAATTTTCTTGGGAAATCTATTTCTTGAGAAATTGAAAGTTTCTAGAAATTAAACTGTACAACTTTCCATTAAATGTTGAACTAAAGTAATAACTGCTTCTGCTACAGAGTCTCTTTCATTAGGGTTAACTCTAATCATCGGCGGTCTTTCGTTTTCGTTCACATAGCCCATTGCCAGGTAAACATCTTCTTCTGACCAAGCTCCTGGACAGTCAGTATGAGTTAAACCTAGTATCATGGGAATGTCGGCTCTTGCTTCCATAAAGCTGAGAATTTTTCGCGCATAACGAAATTCTCTAGCTCTGTGGGCTGCTATTAAAACGATGTAGGCATGAGCTTTACGAATTAAAATATCCCACATGAAGTCGAAGCGAGATTGACCAGGTGTACCATACAGATGTAATGCCATTTCTGGGCCAAATTGCAACCGCCCAAAGTCAAAGGCTACTGTAGTTCTTTGTTTGAGTAATGCGGTTTCATCAGTGGCACGGGTATCTGTGTCTACTACTTCAATTTCACTAACAGATCGGATAAAGGTTGATTTTCCTGATCCTACTGATCCCGTGACTATCAAACGCATAATCTCCATGTTTATTTACTCCTAAATAAACTACTAATTAAGTAATATTTCACTACTTTAATTAAACTCCTGAATCTAGATAAATATGAATAGGTATTCTACTGATTTTTGATGATTTTTGATGATTTTGTTTAAGTTCCCTGATTGATTTTTTTATATCTGTAAGGGAACTTTTTTTGGTAAGTTACCTGTGAAATTTAACTATCAGTAATCAGTAATTAGCTTTTATCTGTGGGAAAACAGATTTTTGATCACATGAGAAGATCGGCAAGTTCCATAAGTATTGATTATAAAAATTTGCTAGATGGAATTTGTGTTTTTTACCTTCTTGCTGACTGCTGATAGCTGACGGCTGAATGCTTAAAGTTACCTTGATGTTACAATATCAGGTGTTTAGGACAAAACAGGTTTTAGTTCTTTGAGAACGTTTTTGATTTCTAACATCAATACACCTTGTTTTGCCTTCGCACTGGCTAATACTAAAAGTACAGCGTCTTCACCACAACCTGTTAAGATACCAAAACCTTGATCACCTTCTACGAAAATTCTGTCAATTGTGCCTCTGGCAAGTTCTAAACCAATTCTTTCACCTAAAGAAAGCATGGATGCGGACATTGCTGATACTCTTTCTTCGTCCATTCCACCAGGTAAAGTTGCACCTAATGGTAAACCGTCGGGGGTTACTAATGCTGCTCCTTGAACATCGGGTGTAGAGGCAACAAAGTTTTGTAGAATCATCCCCAATTTTTCTGTGTTAATTGCCATAATAATTTATTCTCCTGTGCTTTTATTTTTAGTTATGAGTAGGAATGTTTTTCCTTAATGAATTTGTTTTGAATCTGCAATTTGTAATTACAGGTTTATAATTACAGACTGATGAGGTTACATTGATGTAAACTCAAATACGTCGTGAGTACCACCCCTGAGTACAGATTCAGTATGCACTCCTTTTAATCTTTTGCCTAGTATTTGTTCTAGCGCTCCCCAAGCTGCACCCAATGTAAAGGTACATTTCCTCTCAGAACCTTGGGGTTCTCCTGCGGAACAAACAGTCTCTGATGTATACACTTTAATGGTATCACCCTCTGTAACAATTTTATCAACTATACAGAGTCTAGTTCCCTCTTTACCCACTGCTTTGGATAATTCAACTTGTGCTTCTTCTAAAGAAGTTGTTCCTTTTAAGCCTAAACTAGCAGCTAAATTTTTACCTCTGGTTCTACCGGCGGCAATTAAGGCTATGGCTGTAGCTTTTTCTCCTAATGCGTCTTCCATGCCAGTAATCACTGCTTTGAAGCAAACGATACTGTTAAAATCTCCTAATTGGGGTCTTAGTGTTTCTGGCATAATATTTACCTCTTTTTGATTCAAGTAATCAATGTTTTTTCTTCATTGATGTGATCAGTAATATCCCAGTTTTATAGGAATTAGATGTATATTATATTGCTTTTGTTCTGATTTTTGACTCCAATCTGCTTGGTTCTATTATCTTGATTATGTGCGATGAAAGTCTAATAACACACCGTAAAAATACTGAAATTATAATTTCTTATTCAAAGCATAAGCAAATGTGATGTAATAAATAAATTATCTACTACATTATCAGCTAATCTTTATGTGGCTTGGGTTATATTCTTGATTACTATTTAATTATCAGTATTTTTTTATAAAAAAAATTAAAAATATAAAAAAATATAACTATGTAAATGTAGAGTATTCTGAGTTGAACGGTTATCAGTAATTTTTCTGATTTCAAAAGGTCAATCCGGTAAAAAGACAATAGTCTTTACAGCTATGATAATTTTACAGCTATGATAATAATGATAAAAACGTATTTGCAAGAATAGCAGCTTGGGTGCGATCGCGTAATTCTAAGCGGTTTAAGATATTTGTTACATGATTTTTCACAGTTCCTTCAGAAATATATAGGTTTTGAGCAATTTCTCTGTTACTAGCACCTGTAGCAATTAGTTGTAATACTTCTTTCTCTCTAGGTGTTAATTCTGATAAACCAGGGGGTATAGACGGTGTTTGATTAGCTGGAGTTGGTGGAAATTGACTTAAAAGTTTATTAACTATTCCTGGTCCGAGTTGAGAGTATCCTTTATCAACAGCACGGATAGCAGCGGCTAATTCTTCTGAGGGAGTATCTTTGAGTAAATAACCCATTGCACCATTATTTAATGCAGCTTTGACATATTCATCATTATCAAAGGTGGTTAAAACTAAAACTTTGGTATTGGGAAAGCGACTACTAATTTCTTTAGTTGTGGCCACTCCATCCATAATTGGCATTCTAATATCCATTAACACTACATCTGGTTGTAATTTTGCTACTAATTCAATAGCAATTTCACCATTTTCTGCTTCTGCAACTATTTCTAAATCGCTTTCTAATTCTAATAATGCTTTTAAACCTTGACGGATTAAATTTTGATCATCTACTAATAAGACTTTAATCATAGGGAATAGGGAATAGGGAATAGGGAATAGGTGACAGGTGACAGGTGACAGGTGACAGTAAATAGTTAATTACCAATTACCAATTACCAATTACCTATTTAAAGGAATTAACACTATAATTTTACAACCGGCATTGCGAGCAGAATTAATAGTAAATTCTCCACCTAAAGCGAGGGTGCGGTCGCGCATACTTTGTAAACCAAAACCAGTGGTATTTTGTGCAATATTAAAACCCTTACCATTATCTTCAACAATTAATTGTACACTATCTTGATCACTGATTAAGTCTATATTAACTATTGAAGCCTGGGCATATTTATAAATATTGGTGATTGACTCTTGAACAATTCGATAAATTGGTATGTTCATTTCTATGGGAATTGGATCTTTAAGGTCAATTTTGCAGTTGACTAAAATACCGCTAGATCGTTGAAAATCTGCTGCTAAAATTCCCACTGCTTCCCCTAAAGATTTTTCTTGTAATGGTTGTGTTCTCATGGTAGAAACAGAGTGACGGACATCTTGGAGAGCTTTGGAAGCTAATTCTTTGGCGGTTGCTAAAAATGTCATTGCTCTAGGTGTATCAGACTTAGAAAGTTTTAGGGCTGTTTCTAATTGTAAATTTAAAGCAGTTAAAGAATGACCCAAAGAATCATGAATTTCTCTAGCGATGCGGTTACGTTCTTCTAGAGTTGCTTGATTTTCGATTTGTAGAGCATATTGACGAAGTTTTTCATTAGCACGGGCTAATTTTTCTCTGCTTTCTCGTTCAGATAAAACAGCATTCATTAATAATAATACAAACACCAAACCCAAGGCGAATAAAACAGCAAATACAAAACTAAAGAACATAAATCTTTCTTGCATTGCTGGTGGTAAACGTTGGGGTGGTAATCTTTGTCTGAGAGTTATTAAGAATAAGACAAAAGATAATAAAGCAACGGCTAAACGACCTTGAAATTTAAAAATTAAACAACTACGAGTAACTAAAATTAAATTGAAAAAAGGAAATAATCGAGAAGTTCTGCCACCAAAATAGGCAGCAATTACAATTAAGACTATTTCTAAGGCAGTATATAAAACTTTTGATAAATTACCTTTAGTGGGTAGTCTTAAACCCATTAACCCAAACATCACTAAACTGAAAATGGTTAATTCTGGGAAGTCGGGAGTAGGAAACCGAGGTGGTGGAGAGGGGATAATAACTACTAATGCGGAAAGTCCTAGTAATACCCATTCTAAATAAAGTAAAAATCGGAAAGGATGATTATGAAATTGAATAGGTTGAGACATAATAGAGCAGAATTCAGGAGTTAGGAGTCAGGAGGGGCGAACGGCTGTTCGCCCGTACAGGAGTCAGGATGAAAATTAGCTTGCTTTGTGTTTAGGTTTCAATTTTGATTTTGTACATTAAATATTAAATTAGGAATTTATAAGAATTGAAAATTTAATCGTATTATGCTACGGAAGAATAAAATTGAGAATATGACGAAAGTCATGGGTGAGGATGTGACTTTTTCCTCATACTTTTTTTGAAGATAGTTGTTTATGATGGTGACATCCAACCAAGAGAAACAAGGTTAATTATGAAAGTTAAAACATTATCATTAATTGCTGCTGCATTTGCTGTGACTTTAACTGTAACTCCTTTGGTAGCACAAGCGCAAGATGCTACACCTTCCCGTCAACCAGGGAAAGAATATCGTCAAAAAGGTGCTTGGGAAAAGTTAGGACTCACAGAGGAACAAAAAGCGAGAATGATGGAAATTCGCCGCAATACCCGTGAGGAAATGTTAAAAGTTTTGACACCAGAACAAAAAGAACAGTTAAAGGCAAAAATGCAAGAACGCAGAAGTCAAGCTGCACGGGGTGAAGGTATGGGTAAAGGGAAAATGAAAGGAGAACCTTTTGCTAGTTTGAATTTAACTGAAGCACAAAAAACTAGAATGAAAGCAATTAAAGATGCGGAAAAACAACAAGTTGAAGCTATATTAACTCCTGCACAAAAACAACAATTACAAGAAATGAAGCAAAAGATGGAAATGCGTCGTCAACAACGTCAAAATAATTCTAATTAGGGTTTGTTGAAAAAGTCTTTTAGTGGAGACAGGGAATAGGGAATAGGGAATAGGGAATAGGGAATAGGGAATAGTTTTAGCTATCTGTTATCCCCAAATTTTTGGATTTCTTAGTCCCAAAATGCACAATTTTTCAGATATACCCTTGGGTTTTCGCTTTATCCAGCAAGCCTTAATTAGTTAGTAATTATTTGGATTTTATGTAAGTATTCAGCCGTCAGCTAAATGTTAGCTATTAGCTGAATACTGATAATTATATTTTAATTACTGACTGATTATTGATTTTTTAATGTCGTTGCTATTATTTAAAGTTCCTGGTACTTGTACGGCTAAAACTACCATTAAAGTTGCCATATAGGAAACTAGAGTTCCCCAAAGTAAATGATTATTTTGAAAATACCAAGCGGCGATCGCCAGAGGTACAAAACCAATAAAGAAAGATAGTAATACAGCATTTCTTAAAATCACACCTTCCTTTAAACCAATAAAATAACCTTCCAGCATAAAAGCTATAGCTGTAATTACTAAAACTGGTAATAACCAAATTGTATAATCAGTGATATTACTATTAATTTCTTCGTGATTTGTTAATAAACCAAAAACTTGATCAGGGAAAACAACGGAGATAAACACAAATAACAGAGAAATCACCAAAGCTGAAAATATAGATATAATCAACAATGGTATCATTTGATTTTGATTACCTTTACTTTTGAAATTCCCAGTCAAAGTTTGTGTAGTTACCCCTATACCTTGAACAGTAAACTGACTTAAAATCGCAATTTGTAAAAGTAACCCATTTTCAGCTAGAACTGTTTTTCCCATTCCCGCACTTAAATTAGTAAAGATAGAATACACAGAAATCAAAACCAAAAACCGAATCAAAATATTACTTTTTAATACCATTGTATTCTTAATAGCCACCCAATCAAATAACTCTTTGACTGCTTCTAAAAACACCTGCCATTTAATAGTAAAAATAGCTGCAACTACACCAACAGTTAAACCCAAATATTGACTTAAAGCGGTAGCTAAACCGGCTCCCATACTAGCCCAACCCCATTTAACAATCATCAGATAATCCAGTAAAACATTAGCACCATTAGAAATAATAGACATCAACAAAACAACACCATTCATTTCTCTACCTAAAAACCACCCCAAAAACACAAAGTTTAATAAAACTGCCGGTGCGCCCCAAATTCTCCCATAAAAATAATCAACACCAGAAGTTTCAATATCTGGCGAACCACTTAATATTAAAAAACCAAATTTTTGGATCGGATATTGTAACAGTAAAATTAATAATCCCAAAAATAAAGCGATTAAACCACTACGTAAACCAGCTAGTAAAACCTCTTTCGGTTGATCAAGTCCTGCTGCTTGGGCGGTAAGTGCGTTGGTACTGGAGCGCATAAATTTTAACACTCGGTACAAATAGTCAAATAAGATAGTTCCTAAAATTACCCCCGCTAAATGGCGAATATCTTCTAAATGTCCTAAAAAAGCGATATCCACCAAACCCGCTAAAGGAATCATCATGTTAGAAAGCATACTCACGCCGGCTAACTTATAAAATCGAGGTAGGAAATTATATGAATCAGGTAATGCAAAAGTCATAAAATTTAGCAAAATGAGAGATAATTTATTTCAACTATGGTTGATCTTAGGAAATGATCATAATTGATAAAATCTGAAAATACCTATTAACAGTACGTTAAGCTGAAGCAGTTACAAATGTCTCAAGAATTTCTGTCTCAAGAATTTCCCATTGGTAGTAAAGTCAGGATCATTGCTTTACCACCTTACATTAAAACCGCCGATCCTATGCCCATGTTACGCCCTCCCGATGTGGTTAGCGTTGGGGAAGAGGGTATAGTTATGGATCGCCGCCCCGGTGGGTACTGGGGTGTACGCTTTGCTAGAGGCAATTTCCTCATAGATAGTCAATATATCGAAAGTACAGACAATTCTGCCATATCTAATTCAGAAGCTGAATAATTGTCATCCAGAATGTTAACTTATGTTAAGTAAGTGATCATTTTGGTAAATACAATGATTTCTCGGCGCAATTTTATTACTATCCTCTTAGCTGGTTGTTTATCTTTGTTAACTTGGTTCAACTTTACCCCCCCAGCGGCCGCTATGGGTGGTAAACTACCAACCATTAACCAAGCAGCACCGGATTTTACCTTACCCACCAACACAGGAGACGGTGAAATATCTTTAGCTGATTTTCGTGGCCAATGGGTGGTTTTATATTTTTATCCCAAAGATTTCACTTCTGGTTGTACTATCGAAGCAAGACGTTTTCAGCAAGATTTACCCAAATATCTAGACAAAAATACTCAGATTATTGGTGTCAGTGCTGATGATATTGATTCCCATGCAGAATTTTGTGATTCTGAAGGTTTAAAATTTCCTCTATTAGCTGATACTGATGGTGCTGTGAGTAAAGCGTATGGTTCTTGGCTTGGTTATTTATCCATGCGTCATAGTTTTATCATTGATCCGCAAGGAATTTTAAGAGATACTTTTGTCAAGGTGAATCCTAATATTCACAGTGCAGAGGTTTTAGCGAGATTGGAAAAATTACAATCTACAGATTCTTAGTTGACAACTATTGAACCTATTGAACCACATCTTGATAAATATTTCTTACATAGAGTGAAATTAATTCAAGGTGTGGTTTATAATAGTTGAAAATATTAGATTAGTAAAGTGTGGAATATATGCAAGTTGAACCCCAAGATCAGACTTCAACCTCTACAGATAATTTACCATTTGCTTCTATTAATCAACATCGCAGCAATTTAGAATTGTTCCGAGATATTGAAACTAATTTACGTCATCCGACTGTAGCGATATTTCATAGGTTTTTATCACCAGCACTCAGACAGAAACTACAAAATACTTCCCTGTATGCTGATGAATTTTTCCAAACTTTAGCGAAAATTGATATTGAGAATATTAACGATTGGGAACTGTATCCAGCTAGAATTTATATCGGTTTAACTTTCGTGGGTTTTGCGGCTTTACTGATTTTACTATTGGTACTTTACATTAATACTTTTAATCCTCATCTTACTTATGCTGAACAAGTCGGAAAATATTGGTATCAATATATTTTATGTGTCTGTCTGGGGGTAACAGGAATGTTTCTCATTGGTAGGGAAGTGATTCGTTATCGTCGTTAATGTTAATAGGGAATAGGGAATGGGGAATGGGGAATAGGGAATAGGGAAATATTGGTATTGTTAATTTATTATTAATATTCTGCGGATTTTAGGTATCTTATAATCATAATGATAAAAATAATCATAAAAATTTAATCTCAGGGTGCAATTACTAATGAATCATGATCCTTTTATTGTTGAACCAGGAACGAAAATTTCTCTACAAAAAGATTTTGATCCGAGTTATAAAGCAGAATTTCATGAAAAAGCTGATGCGAGAAAAAAATTAAAAGCAGGTATTAAAGAACTGGCCAGTTATCAAGATATTCTTTATGCACAAAATACCTATGCTGTATTGTTGATTTTTCAAGCGATGGATGCAGCAGGTAAAGATAGTACCATTAAACACGTAATGTCGGGAATTAATCCCCAAGGATGTCAAGTTTTTAGTTTTAAAGCTCCCAGTGATGAAGAATTAGATCATGATTATCTATGGCGCTCAATGAAATCTTTACCAGAACGGGGTAGAATTGGTATATTTAACCGTTCCTATTATGAGGAATTGTTAGTAGTCAGGGTACATAGAGAATTATTGGAAAAACAACAATTACCCTATATTCCCAATGGTAATAAAGTCTGGGAGCAACGATTTGAGGAAATTAATAATTTTGAAAAATATCTATTTAATAATGGAATTTTGGTTTTAAAATTCTTCCTGAATGTTTCTAAGAATGAACAGAAAAAACGCTTTTTAGATAGAATTGAATCTCCTGATAAAAATTGGAAATTTTCACCTAGTGATGTACGGGAGCGTGCTTTTTGGGATGATTATATGATGGCTTATGAAGATGTTTTTAACCATACCAGTACAGAATATGCACCTTGGTATATTATTCCTGCTGATAAAAAATGGTTTACAAGATTGGTTGTTGCGGATATTATCTGTAAAAAGTTAAGAGAGTTGAATTTACAGTATCCGGTTTTAGGTGAAGCTGAAAAACAAAGACTTTTAGAGGCTAAAACTGTTTTAGAAAGTGAAACAGACTAACCAATACTGTAAGTGATAATAACGGTTAGAGGGAATTTAGAATTTAGAATTTAGAATTTAGAATTTAGAATTTAGAATTTAGAATTTAGGAGTCAGCATCAACTGTCAACTATCAACTATCAACTATCAACTATCAACTGTCAACTATCAACTGTCAACTATCAACTGTCAACTATCAACTGTCAACTATCAACTGATGTAACATTGGGAAAGAAAGTGTAAAATTTAGTTTATATTTGGTTACATCACTCAACATTTATCTTCACAAGTTCCTCAAAATTTTCCTGTATTCCAATAGATATAGATAGAACTGAAAGGTAAAAACACCTCCCCAGAAAGAGAAAAAAATTAACGCTGAACTTTCAACTTTGTAGAGTGGGTTATTAAACAGAAAAAACCCAGGTAGTCTAGAAAACTGAATATCAATCACAACATAAATTTTTGTTTAAGTTTTGTTAAAGGAATTAAAGTTATGGTGCAAATACGAGTAAATCAGCACAATGATAACTTAGCTGACAAAGAAAAGGCCTTAGTTCTGCCTTTTACTGCTGTAGGTATTGCAGATATTCCTTTTGTGGGTGGTAAAAATGCCTCTTTGGGAGAGATGATCCAAGAGTTGCAACCCAATGGTGTGAAAGTGCCTACAGGTTTTGCAACTACAGCCTATGCTTATAGATATTTCATCAAAGCTGCGGGTTTAGAAACTAGATTAAGAAAGATTTTTGCAAATTTAGATGTAGAAGATGTTGATAATTTGCGACAATGTGGTAAACAAGCCCGGTCGCTGATGTTAGAAACACCATTTCCGATGGACTTGCAAGAGGCGATCGCCCGTTCCTATCAAGCACTATGTCAAGAATACGGTGAAGATACTGATGTTGCAGTGCGTTCTAGTGCTACAGCAGAAGACTTACCCGATGCGAGTTTTGCCGGTCAACAGGAAACATACCTCAACGTTCACGGACTCGCAGGGGTATTAGATGCTTGTCATCGTTGCTTTGCGTCCATTTTTACAGATCGTGCTATTTCCTACCGTCAACTGAAAGGTTTTGATCACTTTGAAGTTGCCCTCTCCGTAGGTGTGCAAAAAATGGTACGTTCTGATCTGGCTTGTTCTGGTGTGATGTTCTCCATTGACACAGAAACAGGTTTTAAAGATGCAGCTTTAATTACTGCTGCTTATGGTTTAGGGGAAAACGTGGTTCAAGGTGCTGTTAACCCCGATGAATATTTAGTATTTAAACCCACCTTGAAACAAGGATTTAAACCCATTCTGCAAAAACGTTTGGGAACAAAAGAAATTAAAATGGTTTATGATTTGGGCGGTACAAAATTAACCAAAAATATCTCCGTTCCCGAATCACAAAGAAAAGAATTTGCTTTAAATAATGACGAAGTTTTACAACTAGCAAACTGGGCTTGCATTATTGAAGACCATTATTCCCAAGTCCGGGGAATGTTCACACCAATGGACATTGAATGGGCAAAAGATGGTATCACTGATGAATTATTTATTGTCCAAGCTAGACCAGAAACTGTTCAATCTCAAAAATCAAAAACCGTTCTCAAAACCTACGTCCTCAAAGAAAAAGGTGATGTTTTATTAACAGGTCGTAGTGTGGGTGAAATGATTGGTCAAGGTAAAGCTAGAGTTATTCTTGATGTTCACCAAATTAACCAATTCCAAGCCGGTGAAGTGTTAGTTACCAACCGCACAGATCCAGACTGGGAACCCATTATGAAGAAAGCTAGTGCTATTGTCACTAACTCTGGTGGTAGAACTTGTTTTGATGGAGAGACGAAAATTCTCACCAATCAAGGTTTTATGACCATGCAACAAATTTATGAACAAGGATATCAAGGATTATCAACTTTAGCCCTGAATACTAAAACCCATAAAATGGAATGGAAACCAATTATAGATGCCATGAAACGGACATCGCAAATAATTGGTGTGAGTGTATCTCAAACTGGGAAAGTTAGAGATAATTTCCTGCGGTTAACTCCTGATCATAAAATGGTAAATCTGAGGAATGGTGAATATACCAAAACTGAGATTCAAGAAATGTTAGATCATCAAGAAATGGTGCTTGTATCTCAGAATATTCCCACATTAGTTGATAATAAAAATCAAGCAGCAGATTTAGCTTATCTTCTGGGAGGAATTATTACAGACGGTTCAATTTACACCAGTCGAACTCATGGAGAAGTTCAATTTATTCAAAAATCTGTACCAGAAAAACAAGCATTCATAGCTACCATGAATGAAAAAATGAATGCTGTTTATGGTAAATCTTTTGCTACTTGTGAGAAACCAGTATCTTCAGGTTACATCCGAGGAAAACAGGTAATAGGCCAAGCTACAGCTTATCGAGTTTATTCTAAGGCGATCGCCTACGACTTAAAAGAAAAAGAACAACAGATTACTCAAATTCTCCTAGAAAATACTCCAGAAGTTTCCTATCAATTTTTAGGAGGTGTAATTGATGGTGATGGTTGCTATGCTAACAACCGCATCAACATTTATATTTCTGAGGAGAACTTACTACAAGCTGTAATTATTGCTTGTTTGAAAATCAAAACTGTTCCTCAAGTTACTAAAAATCGTAACATCTACAATGTGCAAATTGTAGAAAAATTAGAGCAGATTTTACAATATACCCAACGAGTCAAAGGAGACGTTACTCCGCGAACTATTCAAACTAGATTTTTTGCCGCTAATCAATTATTTGGTGAAAATGTAACAGGTCAAATCAAATTGAGAAAAGATAAAAACTTTCTTATTTCCGATAAACAACTGGGTGAAATGAGTCAATTTGCAGACCTTTTACAAGGTGATATTCGGATGCAACGAGTTGTTAAAGTTGCAGATGCAGTAGACGCTGAAGTTTATAATATTACCGTTGCCGATCATCATAATTATCTAGTTTTCACGGACAAATATACTCCTGTAGTTGTTTGTAACTGTCATGCGGCAATTATCGCTAGAGAAATGGGTATTCCTGCTATCGTTGGTTGTGGAAATGCGACGACAGTTTTAAGTACAGGACAGGAAATTACTGTTAGTTGTTCTGAAGGTGAAACAGGCAAAGTTTACTCTGGTTTGTTAAACTTTGAAGTTCAAGAATTGCCTTTAGATAATCTACCTCGTACCCGCACCCAAATTATGATGAATGTGGGCAACCCAGAGGAGGCGTTAGGTTTAACAGCTATTCCTAATGATGGTGTCGGTTTAGCAAGAATGGAATTTATTATTGCTAACCATATTAAGGCACATCCTTTAGCGTTGTTACACTTTGATCAGTTAGAAGATGAACTCGCAAAATATAAAATTGCTGAGTTAACCGCCCAATATGAAAATAAAGCTGAATTCTTTATTGCTCAATTGGCTCAAGGTATTGGTACAATTGCCGCAGCATTTTATCCCAAACCTGTGATCGTGCGGTTGTCTGATTTCAAGAGTAATGAATATGCTAACCTCTTGGGTGGTAGACAATTTGAACCCAAGGAAGAAAACCCGATGATCGGTTGGCGTGGTGCTTCTCGCTACTATGATCCTCGTTACCGTGAAGGTTTTGCTTTAGAATGTCAGGCGATGAAACGGGTACGGGATGAGATGGGTTTAACTAACATGATCCTCATGGTCCCCTTCTGTCGTACTCCCGAAGAAGGTAGACGGGTACTTGCAGAGATGGCGAAAAATGGCCTAGTCAGAGGTGAAAATGGTTTGCAAGTCTATGTAATGTGTGAGTTACCCAGTAATGTGTTACTTGCAGATGAATATAGTCAAGTTTTTGACGGTTTCTCTATTGGTTCTAATGATTTGACACAGTTAACGTTAGGATTGGATCGAGATTCGGAATTGGTGGCACATTTGTTTGATGAACGTAACGAAGCTGTCAAACGCACAATTGCTAAGGCGATCGCCACTGCTAAAGAATATCATCGCAAGATTGGTATTTGTGGTCAAGCTCCTAGTGATTATCCAGAATTTGCCAGATTCTTGGTAGAATTGGGTATTGATTCTATCAGTCTCAACCCTGATTCTGTAATTAAGACCATGTTAGAAATTGCTAGTGCAGAAGGTCAATAGGTAATAGGTAATAGGTAATTGGTAATTGGTAATTGGTAATAGGTGATTGGTCAATGTATGTCAATATATTTGATCAGTCACCATCTTTCATTTTTTGGAAAATTCTAACTTTGCCAAATTCAACCAACAATATCAAAAAGGTCCAGTTGCTATCAACTAGACCCTTCCGAGTTCTACATTTATTCTTGCCAAACAAACCTCCTCAGTTAATTCACTCTTTCAGGCTTTGCAGTTCTTTTCTCAACCTCCCATAGTCGCTTCATCTACAGATCCTGGTTTGGTTTTACTCCCTTCATTGACTTGAATGAGTGTTACCACTTCCATCTACGTTAGAGGTTATCTGCAACTCCATCTATATATTAACATATCTACTGGCAATGGCCGCTATTTTCGAGGTTTATATTATTAAGAATTATTGCGTTTGTATTGCGTTTACTCAGTCAATTAGTAAAAAATGATTCAATTATAGCTGTTTGTAGATACATATAAATTATACAGATTTGTTATGCTCATAGTATACTAGGTTAGGATTGAGTACGGGAGCTTATTTATTACTTAGTTTTTAAAGTAGCTAGGTTTTCAGACAGTAATGATTACCCGCATTTGAGAAAATTATTATGATCAAATACCATCTAGAGCCATAAAAGCTGCTGCAAATTCGCGTTGTTCTAAAAAAGCATATTTTTTGTAATTTAGTGGCAATTTTGAGAGATAATGGAAGACATCTTATGTAATTAACAATTAAGCTCAGTTAACATGATGAAATTCCAAGAATCTGGAATATGATAGTGGTGAATTTTACTGTTTACTCCTGTAGATTAACGTAAAACGAACATATTACTGAGTAGTAAGTTATAAGTCTGTGTTCATGATCAGTTGTCATCAAAGTTCCCGGTATTGACGTTTTGATCAATTGTTTGAGTATAAAGTTTTGTAAAACAATCCTGATATTAGTAATATCATTAATAATGCCTATTAGTTATGCAACTAAAAGATCAGCTAATTACTCCTCTAAATTTATATAAACTCGTTAATCATCATCCATTGATGGTTAAACCCGATAGCTTAGTAATAGAAGCTATTGTGTTAATGGATCAACAGCAGAATCATCACTTGGAAACGCAAACAAATTCAAAATCATCAATAACCATCAACAACCAACAAAACACAGCGGATTGTGTTTTAGTAGTAGATCAGAAAAAAGTCTTAGGGGTATTTACCACAAAGAATTTAATTAGACTAATAGCTTCAGGTAGAGACTTATCACAAACAAAAATGATAGAAGTGATGGTGCATCAGTCTATCACAATAAAAGAATCAGATTTAGATCATCTTTGTAAAATTAGTTCAGTTTTCCAACATTACGAAATTGATTACTTACCAATAGTTGATGATCAAGAAGATATTGTGGGAATAGTTGCTAAATCTGCGTTGAGCCAAAAACTAGATGATTTTGAGAGTATAGAACATCAGCTATTTTGGCAATCTCAAGATTCTCATTTACATAATCAAGAAATCTGTTTTCAGGAAAATCCAATTGTCACAAAATTACTAAAAAAACAGTTTCAAGAAGATATAAAAATCACTGAAAAACTACAGCAAACCATAGAAAAACTGCAAGCGATTGGGGAAGGAATTCACCAATATAACCAACAATTATTACTTGCTTATCAAACTGCTGAATTAAAAATTCAGCGTTACTATAGTTTATTTACGTCTACACCTTATGGTTATGTAATCACGAATAAATGTGGAATAATTGAAGAAGCAAATCAAGCAGCAAAAAAACTACTGAGTGTTGATCAGAAATATATATTAGGTGAAATAATTACAGATTTTATAGCTCAATCACAACGTCAAAGTATCATCTATCAATTAACTAAAAACGAAATTATTTCAAAAATAGAAGTTAACCTGCAACCAAAAACAGGAAACCAATTTCCTGCTAGTCTGAGAATTGCCCCAATTTATAATACCCAAAATCAACATAGTGGTTGGAGTTGGTTTATATCTGATCTGAGTGAACGCAAACAAATAGAAAGAGAACTACTAAAAGTAACAGAAGAACTAGAACAAAGAGTAAAAGATCGTACAGCAGAGTTACTACTTACTAATCAGATTTTGCAAAGAGAGATCAAAGAACATCAAGAAACCGAAGTACAGCTAAGGGAGAGTGAAGCACGTTTGAATTTGGCTTTAGAAACTGCCAATATGGGAATATGGGAAAAAAAAGTAGAAGATAGAACTACTTGTATTTGGTCAGATACTATAGGCCAATTATATGGACTAGAAAAAGGATCTTTATGTCCACCTTCCAAGGAATTTTTTCAGTTAATTTACCCTGAAGATCAACATATTATTGTTGAAGCTATCACCGACTCTATAGAAAAAGGAGAAGAATTTACCATAGTATATCGTGTAGTTTGGCCGGATGGTAGTATACATTGGTTACGCAGCACTGGTAAACTTTTTTATGACTCAGATGGTGAACCAGTGAATATTTTGGGTACAACTACAGATATTTCTGATCGCAAACATAAAGAACAAACCCTATCTGAACAAGCAGCTTTATTAGATATTGCTACAGATGCCATTTTTGTGCGAGATTTCCACACAGAAATTTTATTCTGGAATCAAGGTGCAGAGAAAATTTATGGTTGGAGTAAGGATGAAGCAATAGGTAGTAATTTACAAAATCTGTTCTACTCTAAAATTTCCCCAAAACAAGAAGCAATTGCGCTAAAAAATATCGTCAAATCAGGAAAATGGAATGGTGAATTACGCAAGCAAACTAAACGCGGTAAAGAAATCATTGTAGAAAGTCGTTGGAGTTTAATGTTAGATAATGATGGCAACCCAAAATCTATTTTGATTGTAGATACTGATATTACTAAGAAAAAACAATTGGAAGATCAGTTTTATCGTACCCAAAGATTACAAAGTATTGGTACTTTAGCGGGTGGTATTGCCCATGATTTGAATAATATTTTATCACCAATTTTAACTTCTGCCCAATTAATAAAAGGTAAATTTGCCCAAGATCCAGAACGCCATTTACAAATGCTGAATATTATTGAAAATAATGCTCGGCGTGGTTCTGCTTTAGTGAAGCAAGTGTTATCTTTTGCTAAAGGAATTAAAGGAGAAAGAACCACAGTACAAGTTAAACACTTAATTACAGAAATCCTCAACTTTGCCAAAAAGACATTTCCGAAATCTATTACATTTAGTTCCCAAATTCCTGAACATTTAGCTACAGTTTTTGGAGATTCTACCCAATTATATCAGGTATTAATGAACTTAGTAGTTAATGCCCGTGATGCCATGCCTGATGGTGGAAATTTAACAATCGTAGCGGAGAATATGTTTATTGATGAAGTATATAGCCAGATGCACATTGAAGCCAAAACAGGGCATTATATTGTAATTAGTGTTTCAGATACGGGTGTTGGTATACCTCCAGAAATATTAGAGCAAATTTTTGAGCGCTTTTTTACTACCAAAGAAATTGATAGTGGTAGTGGGTTTGGTTTGTCAACTGTAGAGGAAATTGTCACTAATCATAATGGTTTTTTGACTGTTGATAGCGAAGTTGGAAAGGGTAGTATATTCAAGGTATTTTTGCCCGCTGTACAATCTCCTGAATTACCTACTTTAGAAGAATTTGATATTACCCCAAGTAATGGAGAATTAATTTTAATTGTTGATGATGAACCGGAAATTGTTGATGTTACTAAAATCATTTTAGAAAATAATAATTATCGAATTTTAACTGCTAGTAATGGTATTGAGGCGATCGCCATTTATCAACAATATCAACAGAAAATTAGCGTAGTGTTAATGGATATGATGATGCCAGATATGGATGGTGTCACTGCCATTAGCAGCTTACAAAAAATGAACCCCAATGTTCAAGTAATTATTTGTAGTGGCTTGGGTACAATAGATTCATTACCAAAATCAGCGGAAACTAAAGTACAAGGGGTTTTATTTAAACCCTATACAGCCAATGAATTACTCATTAATTTAAACCAAGTAATTGGTAATCGGTAATTCTAAATTCTACATTCTACATTCTACATTCTACATTCTAAATTCTAAATTCTACATTCTAAATTTACCGGATTTGAGATACAATCAAATGCAATTAATTCTAAATGTTAAAACGAGGTTTTATGAATTCTGATCAGATGTCAATTACTATTGGTTGGTTATATCCAAAATTAATGAGTACCTATGGCGATCGCGGTAATGTGATCACTATC
>RDXV01000066.1 GCA_004292695.1 Nostocales cyanobacterium
ACGCCTTGGTTAGCTTTCATCCCTTGCCTAAAGTACGTATAAGTTTTTCCGCCACGCTCCAAAACTTAACCTCAAGGGTTTTCATCTGTTTTCTTATAATGACTGTTTTAGTCATTAGTTATTGGGCATTGGGCATTGGGCATTGATTATTTATTCTCCCCTTGCTCCCCCTGCTTCCCCTGCTTCCCCTGCTTCCCCTGCTCCCCCTGCTCCCCCTGCTCCCACACCCTACACCCTACACCCTACACCCTAATTCCTCAAACATTAACTTAGGTTAAAATTTTTCTCAGAAAATGAGTTGAACCGAACTGGTTGATTTAACTTGTTTACAAGTCTTTACAAATAACGCATTTTTTATATAATCAGGGTTTTGGGGATTTACGGCTATGGATGAATCACTGTTGCTTGGTGGTTATCATAACTTTACCTTTTAATGAAAACTTAAGATTTTTGACAAATTCGTTTTTCTGGGGCGATCGCACGTAATGTAGAAATTGATATGGATTTTCTCTATGATCTTTTACGTTGCTTTAGGAGTATGTCTAGTGATGAGTATATTTGCTAGGTTTCTGCGATCCTTGCTGTTAACTGCGGTTTTTAGCTTTATCGCTCCTATGTTTCTAGTAGGTGGAGTCTTAATTTGTCTGTGTGTTTCGGGTTTTATTCCTGGACTACAAGGGCTGACTGAAGATATCCCTTCCCAAATTCTCCATTTTCTCGCTACTTTTGGTACTGGTAGTCCTTTTAATGGGCTGTTGGTAATTAGCTTGACTTTTGGCTTTGTTGGTGGTTTGTTTGATATCTATGCCTACTACCGTTATCAAATTCTGCGTATTGATTCTTAATTCTCTAGTTTTTTCAGTTCGGTTTACTGAATATAGTTCTAAATAGATAATTGCCACCTTGATTAAATGCTTTAGGTATTTAGTGCAGGTAGTTTTTTAGTTTGTTGACACGATGAACTAAAACTTAATTAAATAAGCATAAGTAACGATATACGGCTATTCCTATTTTTTAAATTTGTTGGTATAGCTTAATTATTGTGGCAATTTCTCTATTAATTATTGATTGGTCTGATTGAGGATTCGATGAGCAATGAGTCAGTAGAAATGTACTAAATTAAACAATTAACCGAGTGATTTGTAATTTCAATGAAAGTTCTGGGAAGTGGCAGCAATTTACAAATCTATAAATTATTCTCCCTTTATGAAAAAATATAGCAAATAGAACTGTACACAAAATCTTAAAAAAAGATTAAGAATACAAGTATGATCTTAATAACTGGCTTGTGTTTGTTAAAAGATTTGGAGAAAGTCAGGGAACTGCGGGACAATTTATATTAAATTTATGATTAGCTGAATAAATAACTCATGATCTGGCCGTTTAGACCTAAATTTCGGAAACAAATAGCGCGGATTGAAATTACTGGTGCGATCGCCAGTGCTACCCGCAACAGGGTATTAGAAGCCCTAAAAACCGTAGAAGAAAAAAAATTTCCGGCTTTACTGCTACGCATTGACAGTCCGGGCGGTACAGTGGGGGACTCCCAAGAAATCTACAGTGCCTTGAAGCGATTGAGCAAAAAAACTAAAATAGTGGCTAGTTTTGGCAATATATCAGCTTCTGGCGGTGTTTACATTGGCATGGGAGCAGAGCATATTATGGCTAACCCAGGCACGATCACGGGTAGCATAGGGGTAATTTTGCGGGGGAATAATGTAGAGCGGTTATTAGAAAAAGTCGGTGTTTCCTTTAAAGTGATCAAATCTGGACCCTATAAAGATATTTTGTCTTTTGATCGGCAACTAACAGAAGCGGAACAAAACATACTGCAAGAATTGATAGATGTCAGTTATCAGCAGTTTGTGCAAACAGTAGCACAAGCTCGTTCCCTAGAGGTAGAAACTGTCAAAACCTTCGCTGATGGCAGAATTTTTACAGGAGAGCAAGCCTTAAATTTAGGACTTGTAGATCGTTTGGGAACAGAAGAAGAAGCCAAACGGTGGACTGCGGAATTAGTGGGACTTGATCCAGAGAAAACACCTTGCTATACCCTAGAAGAACGGAAACCATTGTTAAGTAGGGTTTTACCAGGAAGTCGTCAAGTTAAATCCGGGATTAGGTCTGGAATTGATTGGCTAGAATTTGAAATGTCTACAAGTGGTTTACCCTTGTGGTTATATAGACCGTAAATTAATAGTCAATAGTCATTAGTGAGGAATATTCATACTAATGACTAGCGACTAATGACTAATGACTAATTAAGGAGGATTTTGCAAGTGGAATGGCAAATGCGGGCAATTCGTGGTGCAACAACCGTTGCAGAAAATAGTGTGGAAGCAATTACAGAAGCGGTGACAGAATTAATTGATGAATTAGAAAAGCGAAATCAACTGCGGCCAACGGAAATTTTAAGTGTTACTTTTTCTGTCACCCGTGATTTAGATGCTATTTTCCCTGCTGCGATCGCCCGCCGTCGTCCATTATGGGATAGTGTAGCCATGCTAGATGTTCAGCAAATGCACGTTGAAGGGAGTTTACCCCGTTGCATCAGGTTTTTGATTCACGCTTATTTGCCAAATTCTGCCCCTGTTCAACATATTTATTTGCGTCAAGCGGCTAAGTTACGTCCCGATTGGGGTTTACCGCAGCAAAAATTACAAACCTCACAACACGCGGTAAAATCAAAGGTTTAAAATTAGTAAGTCAACAATAATATTGCTATTGCGGAATTTAGGAGGGGCGAACGGCCGTTCGCCCGTACAGGAGTCAGAAGTCAGGATCAACGATTTTTCTATTTCCTAAGAGGCACGGAGAACACAGAGGAAGAAAATATTAAAAATGCTCAAAGTTGAAAAGTTACTAGATAGCAATTTAGGAGAATTGAGAAAAATTAGTAGGGAAATTTGGTTATCTCATTATGCTCAAATTCTCAGTAGAGAACAAATAGAATATATGCTCAATCTCATGTATGGAGATGGAGTTGTAGAAAACGAAATTAACAACTTAGGAATATCTTATGATCAAGTAATAAAAGATCATCAAATGGTTGGTTATTTATCCTATGGTCTAGAAGTAGATAATAATATTGATTATTTAAAATTACATAAATGTTATTTATTACCGAAATTGCATGGTTTTGGTTATGGACAAATGATGTTATCTCATGTTTTAAAAACAGCCCAATTAATAAATAAACCGATAATTTTAAATGTGAATAAAGAGAATAAAAAAGGAATTAACTCCTATACTAGATTTGGGTTTAAAATTATCAGAAGTGAAGTTAAAGATATAGGTAATGGTTTTGTGATGGATGATTATATTATGGTTTATGAAATTTAGATTTTCAGGAAAAATCAACCAAACCCATAAAGCCATATAATGAACCATCACCATAAAACTTATACCATAAAACTTATAATTAACCTATGATTGCTGTTGGGATAAATCCAGAAAATTAGTTAATTTGTAAGCAATTCTTGAACCTACATTACCATCCCATTCTGCATCACCAACTTCACAGACATCAAAACCAATAATTTTTCTACCACTTTTAACAACTTCCCGAAATAAACAAAAAACCTGCTCTAATTCTAAACCTCCGGGAACAGGTGTTCCCGTATTAGGACAAAGTTTCGGATCTAAACCATCAACATCAAAACTGATATGGACATTTTCTGGTAAATTAGCGATGATTTCTTGACACAAATTTAGCCAATGCTTCCCCCCATATTGTTGTTGTTTAATTACTGAATCGTAGTAAGTAATTATGCGACCTTGAGAGTTATTAATTATTTCCACTTCATCAAAACAAATATCCCGTATACCCACCTGGACTAACTTAGAAATTTGCGGTATTTTTAAAGCATTAAACATAATGGAAGCATGGGAAAATTCAAATCCTTCGTAAGCATCCCGTAAGTCTGCGTGTGCGTCAATATGTAAAATCCCAAAATCAGGATATTGATCAGCCAAAGCTTGAAAATAACCCAATGGTGAACTATGATCACCACCAATAACAGCAACTTTTTTACCTTGATTCATTGCTTGTTGACATTGGTGAAATAACCATTGGTTTAACTGTTCACCGGCTTGATTAATTTCTGTGAGAATGGGTGTTAAATCTGGTGGTTCTGTTAATAGTTTACCTGCTTCTTGTCTTTTGATAATTTTATCAGCTTGTTGACGATAGTAATTGTTTGTTTCTAATATATATTGTGGTATTTCTGCAAAATAAATTCCTTGTTTCCAACCATGAGGATGATCCAAATCAAAGATATCTATTTGATAGGAAGCATCTAAAATTCTTTGTGGTGCGTTAGCTGTTCCTGCACCATAGGAAACTGTAACTTCCCAGGGTACAGAAATAATTATTAAATTAGCAGTTTCATAGTTTTTAGGTAGCCCCCAAAGATTGCCGTTATTTAGACCTACACCACTAGGGTTATAATCTGAGATGGAATTAGTCATTTTGTGTTTTTTGAATTGATATCTGTAATAGCAATATCATATAAGAAAAGGGTTTGGCTATTCACCAAACCTCTAAAATTGCTGTGCTTAACAACGTACTAAATTAATTTAATTCTTATGTGGTGACTCAGCATCTTCCTATGGTATCTATGCAAAGGTTTCAATTACTGATGTACGGTGATTTTATGAATGGCTACCAAAGTAGTTATAGAAAATGAAAAAGGCTTGGACTCAAGCCAAGCCTCTGTATATACCAGGTGTTTACCATATATGACTAATTTAAACTATATTTGTTTCTAGTTCATCTCTCTGTGAGGTGAGTACAAAATATCTAAAAACTGCTATTGAGGAAAATTTTCATTTTCTATTGTAAAACATAATTACTATGATCAGTGGAGGGTATTTGATGATGAGAAAAAATGATGAATAAAAAAAGCCCTGAATATTATTCCAGGGCAATTACACGTTTTTCAGGCATTAATGAGCTAATATTAATTTCTTTTTGTAGGATATTCTACTACCTGAAGGGGAATTAAATCATATTTTTATAGTTGGTGGGAATAAAATCTAACAGATTGGTGAATATTGGCAAAAAAAAGGTTTAGCTCTGCTAAACCTCCATAGAAAGCAGTTATTCGACACACCACTATTAAATTAAATGTATTTTGTATTATGGTCATCTATCTATAATCAGGTGGCAAAAAGTTTAATCTATGATATGGGGGAAAATCATCATCTTCTGGAAATTTCATTTTTTCATGATATGTTAAATTGATAAGCAACTATTCATCAGTAAATTTTGTTGCTAGTTGAGAATATTAGGGTTAGTCTTTGATCTTCCCGATGAGAAATTAAATGGGAGATTTTCATGTCCACGAAAATGTAAATTGAGGAATAAAGTCAATATGAAACGTATTATAACAGGGATATTTGTGACTGTGATTTTATTAGTATCGGCTGGTTGTTCATCTGAGGTTAAGGATGAAGTAACAAATAATAATAATAATAATAATAATAACCAGAGCAAGACTGAAGGTAATAATGAAAATACAAAACCTGTCTCTAAATCAGTGAGTAAGAAAATGAGTGAGCATCAAGGACACTCAACGGATAAAACCCAAGATGGAAGTAAGAAGCAAATAGTTACTCAAGCTAAGTTAAATGTTCCTAAAGAAGTTACACCTAATCAACCTATTAATTTAGCTATTAATATTCAAGATCAAGCTGGAAAACCAGTGAGTAAGTTTGATGTGTTTCAGGAAAAATTGATGCACTTGATAGTTGTAAGTAATGATTTAGAACATTTTGATCATCTACATCCAGAGTATAAAAAAAATGGTCGTTTTGAGGTGAATGCTAAGTTCCCTCATCCTGGAGAATATGCACTTTTTAGTGATTATAAACCAGCGGGGCAAACTGAAACTGTGTCATTGGTAAATGTGAATGTTCCTGGTACAGTTCCCCTACCTAAGAGTTTATCTAAGTATGAAAAAACTAAGATTATTTCTGATACTAAGGTGAATCTAAATATTGATAAGGAGAAAATCAAAGCGGGTGAAGATGTAAATTTAACATTTGAGATTAAAGATAAAAATAATCAAGCTGTTAAAGACATCCAACCGTATTTAGGAGAAAAGGGTCATTTAGTGATTATTAAGGGTTCTTCTGTTTTGAGTAAATCTGATTATATTCATGCTCATTCAATAAAAGATGATGCTGATGGAAAAGTTAAATTTTATACGAAATTTCCCCAGTCAGGAACATATAAAATGTGGATGCAATTTAAACGCAATGGTGAAATTAAAACGGCAGATTTTTGGATAAATGTAGAGTAGTTTTTGAATCTATGATATAAAATCAATATCTCTCCGACTGATTCAAAAGTTGGGGAGAATATTTTTTTACGAAAACAGAATTTTAGGTTTTGAAGTTAATATAGAAAGTGATGAATATTGAATAGATTCAACAAAGAGGCTAATTATGAATAAAGTGGTACAAACTTTTATCACCGTTGAAAAATCTATGCAGATTCTTGTTGTAATTGGGGTAATTTTATTTTTGGGATATACAGTGTTAACGAGCTATCAAAGTAATAATCAAGAATTTTTACCAGTAACTTCCCCAACTATACAGAAATAAGAAAGGTACAATTAAGAGTTAAAAATAAGTCCATTTTGATGGGCTTTTTTTTGTTTATTTTTACCCAAATTCAATAATTTATTAAACATATAAATAAGTAATAAGTTATAAAATTATATAGCTAATCTATAGGAATAATATTTGAATTTTGATAGCGTAGCGTGGCGTAAGCCATACAAAACTCCGTACACCTAAATCTTCTAAAACCCTTTTGCCTCTTGCCTTTTGCCCCTTGCCTGCCTACACAGATAATTTCCAAACAGGATTCCTATAGCTTAATACTGACAACTACGTAGTGAAAAAGTAAATTCTGTTTTACGGTTACATTAACAATCATTGTTTGATAGTCTAATTATGTATCAAATACGCTGACTGCTAATTCTGTATCAATCAGTAGTCAAAATTTTTACTAAATTTTGATGATGAATCAATACTTAAATAAAACCTTTAGTAACAAAATCTATATGTATCTACATACCAGGTAGATGTGTCAGAAAGTTAATCCACAATTTTAATTCACAATTTTAGTAAAAAATCAGGATGATGGCTGTCAAACAGGATAAAAAGACTAGGAAAAGAGGTGTAATTCTATCTCCCAAAGGATTACAAAGATTACAAAAAGCAATTGTATGGTGGGAAAAACAAGAAAATCAAGGTCATCATTTAACTTTAGAAGAGCTATCCGAACATACCAATATTTCTACTAAGACTCTGAGTAGATTATGGTCAGCAAATAAAGGTGTGGATCAGAAAACTTTGAAATTATGCTTTAATACTTTTAATTTAGAGTTAAATAATGATGATTATATTTTTCTGAATGAGGAAAATAAGCAACAAAGATTAAAGGTTTTATCTAATAATTTATGTACGCAAAATCAGAATAATTCTATGTGGTTGTATCCAGATGGACCAGTACCTTTAAATTCACCTTTATATATTGAGCGATCGCCGATAGAAAAGTTAATTTATCAAGAATTGATGCAGCCTGGTTGTATAATTCGTATCCAGTCACCGACGAAAATGGGGAAAACTTCTTTGATTATACGTTTGTTAGCATTTGCTGATCAACAAGGATATCATACTGTAAATTTAAGTTTTACTCAGATTGATAATAAGTATTTAACTGATTTTAGTAATTTTTTACGTTGTTTTTGTTGTCAAATTGCTACGAAATTAGGGCTTGATCCAAAGATTGATAATTATTGGCATGAAGAGATCGGTTATAAGTTAACTTGTAGTTTTTACTTACAAGAATATATTCTCAAACAGGTCAATCAACCTATAGTTATAGTATTAAGTGAAGTTGATCATTTTTTTAATTATCCCGATATCACTCATGAGTTTTTCGCTTTATTGTATTCATGGTGTGAAGAGGTAAGAAAAAATCCCCTATGGAGTAAATTAAGATTAGTTGTTGCTTATGCCACAGAGCAGGTTGTGGGTTTAAATATTAACCATTCGCCATTTAATATTGGTCTACCTATTCAACTGAATGAATTTACCCAGGAACAGGTGGAAGAATTAGCTAGGCGATATCAATTAAATTGGACAACAGGTAAAGAGTCGGCTCTGTTAATTTCTTTAATTGGTGGTCATCCGGGAATGGTACAGTTGGGATTTTATCATCTAAGTTTGGGTCATATTACTTTACCTAAACTAATAGAAGATGCTATTTCTAATGGTGGTATTTATCGTCAACATTTAAGCCAGCTTTGGAGTAAGTTACAATTATATTCTCATTTAATGCCACTGTTTACTCAAGTTGTGGCTACTAAAGAAAGTATGTTTGTTAATCCTAGTGATGCTGATCAATTAGATAATTTAGGATTAATTACTTTTGTGGGCGATCGCGTCTTACCCCGTTGTCAACTTTACCGAGTTTATTTTCATAAGCAATTAGATAATTTATCCAAGTTAGAACATAAATTAGAAAATAGAATTGTCAAGGAGGAAGAGTGAATAAAAGTAATCACCCTTTCCTAAAATTCCAATTTACTCTAATAAAAGAGTACAAACTTCATCTATTTGTTGACTGTAATTAGCGATCATTTGCTTGGCTATGATTTGTAAATCGCGGGTATTTCTTAACTTGGTGTTGTCTATTTCTTCTAATTCCCCTTCTAAAAATGTCTGAAAACGATAATAGGAACTTTGATCCTGATTATTACTGGATGTAAATAATCTTTCTAACTCTCCAGCTACTATTTCACTACCACCATCCAACATAATATTTAAAAGAGGTCTTCCCCATTGTAAAAGTCCCCAATTTTTAACTTGATTATAAGGATAAACTGTTGTTAATGAACCTGTGCCTAAAGAAACTAATAAAATGTCTTCAGTATTGAGAGTATCGTTACCATTTTCTCTATTACTAATTTGTGCTTCCGAAATAGCTAATTGAGCGGGGTTATTGGCAAATACTCCACCATCAACTAAGGTGTAAAAACCGTTGGTGTTGTGAGTAGTTAAAATGCGATGGGGTGGAAAGTAAGTAGGGGTAGCACTCGTAGCTAGTGCGGTATCGAGGAGGGAAAAACCCTCACATAAATTGCGGAAATTTTTAGATTCTATTTTTTGTTTTTTGAGGTTATTAGTAAAAAATATGGGAATTCTTTGTTCAATATCATAACTGGGAACAAATACTTCTTTGAGATTATTTTCTAATAAAGATTGTCCAAAACATTTTTTAAGAATTTCTTCTTTGCTTGTAGAGGTATATTTAGGTTGCAAGAATATATCTTCTAGTGGTGCTATGAGTTTGTTTTGAAATGGTTCATAAAATATTTCTACACCGTATTCAACAAATAGGTGTAAAAGATCAGCGGCGGTGTATTCAGCCTGAGATGAATTAGCTGATGATGTAGTATTTGATTTAGGTTTTGTTAAACCCAAGGCTAAGATACCACCACTGGAAGTACCAGAGACTAAATCAAATAAACTATAAATTGGTTTTTGTGTACGTTTTTCAATTTCTGCTAATAATAGTGCAGGGATAATACCGCGCATACCACCGCCGTCAATGGCGAGAATTTTATATTTAGATTTTGTTGCTTTATTCATATTTTCTTCGTTTGTGGTGGTAAATACAGAGGTTGGCTGATTGGATGTAGTATTTGTTGGTATTTCACTTAGATATACATTGGCGATCGCCAAAGAAGTTGTTGTGATATCTGTTATATTGGCATCTGAATTAGTTGTATTTTCTATTTCTGTTTCACTGTGATCTGATGATTCATCGAGAAATGGTATTTGTGCTAAATTCCAAGTAGGATTACCATGTAAATTTCCTTGATAGGAGTTACCAAGCAAGTTTTTGATAGTTTTACCTTTACCTTCATCTAACTTCCAATAAGCAACTAATCCTTCTTCATCACCTACAATGAGTCCACAACGGAGTTGATGAATTTGTTCTGGAGTACAGGCACAATTCCACAAACTAATATGAGCTAATTGCCCTTTAAAGTAAACATTATTATGTAAAGTTGCCCCCAAAGTAATGGGGCTAGTGGCTTTATTTAAAGAAGAACCTCTATAAAACTCCAGATATTTATTACCATCAAGATACACTGTTAATTCACCCTGATTAAAAATTATGGCGAAAAAGTGCCATTGATTAATAGTTAAATTCCCATTACCTAGCGTCTTTATATATTTAATTATTTTCTCATCTATATAAATATCTAAATTACCTACTTCATTAATACCAAATTCAAAATTATCGCTATATCTGTCGGAAGAACGAGCAAAAAATACATTACGTGTGCCGTAGGTAGTGGCATTATTTGTGAGTTCATAGGGGTTGATCCATCCTGAAACTGTGAAAAATTGACTACCATGAGATAAAGCACCACTGACATCACTTCTGCCAAAATCTATATAATCATCTTGGCCGTCAAATGTGATCACGAATTGCTCAATTATTTTGTGTACCACGAAATTTACATCTCCAAAATTATTAAGTGTACGTAAATAAGATTGTATGAGGCTCGATAAAAAAACTAAAGATTGAACAGAGTATTTTTTAGCTTTTTTGTACAGTAGTAGTTTACTAAGTTATGAAATACAGGTATAGGAAAAATTGCGATTTTATGATTTGATGTTGTACCTCGTAGGCATGAAATATGGTGTAGTACCTGTACCATATATAGAAAGAGTCTATATGAGGCTAGATAAGGCTAAATGTATATCAAACTCAAACATAGATTGAGAGGATTTAAACATTTAGAAAATGGAATCATTTACTGGTTGATTAAGTGGTTGATTAAATATCTACGTTGCAATGATTTTGAAGATTTCTTATTTTTCACCAAGGAGTAGAACTAGCTTAAATGATTTTAGGCTATTTTAGTCCCAAAAATTAAAATAATTAATTATTCTGACAATAATGTTTAAATTAATTAATCTCATATCAAGGTTAGAGCTAAAATTTTTTCTTAAAAATCTTAACTATATCTCTTAAATATCTTAAATGTTTTAAATGTTGAAAATTTCCTGAACTCAAAGCGAAAGAATCCAATTGTGATCACATAAAATTTCCATATATAATTGCCAGATTGAATGTTATAGTTCTACCAACAAACAAACTAAAAATATTGCAATAATTATTAACATAGATGATTTTTTAGCAAATTTCAATGGGTTTGTTGATCCAACAAAAAACATTGGTTGATTGGTCTAAATTCCATAGTGAAGGGTTAAAAAGATGAAATTAAGTAAAGAACAAATAAAACATTACCAAGAGACTGGATTACTATTTATACCAGGACTCTTTTCTACAGAAGAAATTGCCAAAATACAAGATGCTGTAGTGACGTTAAGTACCCGAGATACTCCAGGAAGAATTTTAGAGAAAGATAACAAAACAGTAAGAGCATTACATGGATGTCATCAAAATGCAGAGATTTTTAATTCCTTAATTCGACATCCTAGCTTATTAACACCTGCCAGTGAAATGCTGAATAGTGATGTTTATATTTACCAATTTAAAGTTAACTTGAAAGGAGCTTTTAACGGAGATGTGTGGCCATGGCATCAAGACTATGTATTTTGGGATCAAGAAGATGGAATGCCGTTTCCTAAAGCCATAAACGTTGCTATATTCCTAGATGAATTTAATGAATTTAATGGACCGATATATTTCATTCCTGGTTCTCATCAAGAGAGCTTGATTCATTTAGGACAAAAACAATCTTCAGAAACACCAAATAACTGGGAATCAAATGTTAGTGCTGCTCTCAAATATTCTCTAGATCAAGAAACTATTACCAAACTTGCTGATCAAAACGGAATAATTGCACCAAAGGGAGCGGCTGGTTCTGTTCTATTTTTTCACTGTAATTTAGTACATGGATCAGCACCGAATATTTCTCCTTATCCCCGCAGATTATTAATCATTACTTACAATAGCATTAATAACATACCAAATTGTCAAGGAAACCCCAGACCAGAATTTTTAGTTAGTCGTGATCATACACCTCTAAAACCACTGAGGGATAAAGTCATAGCTTAACTAAAAAAAGAGAGGATAAAACAAAATTAATCAATCATGAAAAACTCATTAACATCAACATAACATGAGCAATGTTGAGCAGCATCAGAGATTAAATGTCTTAATTTTCCCGACTTTTTTTATTGTTTGTATTAGAATCTCTTTGACTTGTTCTACAACTTGCTCTAATTATGGTATAAAAAGAGAAACTCTGTCACTAATTGAGATGAGAGAGTGTTAAATTTTGATAGCTGTTATTTTGAGTTGACGAAAATTTGCAGCTATTAATCTTACCAAAACCTGTCAGTTAGGCGGTGTAAGCCTGTGGACTGAGTAGTTCCAACACTTCTCAGAATGAAGCAGGAAGTCACTAAAGCTCAAAGTAAATTTGAGTATGTTTTATATAACGGTTACTATAGATTCGCAAATTAGGTTTTTTAATCTGCAAATAATCACGTACCATACAACAGAGTCAGTCTCAATCAAAACATTGGAGAAATAACAAAATGAATCTTGACGAAATTGCTAAAAAGTTAGGTGGGTTGGGTGTTCCTGGTGTCATTCTTGTAATTTTGGCTATAACATCAGCAGGTAGTAACGCCGCTATCGTTGCGACACTCACATCTATAGGTGGACCTTTTGGGATATTAGGGGGTATAGGTTTACTAGGTCTGACATCACTAATTGGGGATGCAGCTTCCACCTACGGACTAGAAGCAATTATTAAAGCTATCTATTCCGAACGGAAAAAAACCGAATCTTTGAGATTACTTTTGAAAGAGGTTCAAGATTTACCCATTTCTGATGAACTAAAAACCAAACTAACAGAACATTTGAATTCAGAAACTACAGAAACAGAAGTAGTTGAAGAACCAAAAACAGTAGAAATTGTTGATGAAGACGAAGCAGTAGTTGTAGAATCATAATTTTACTGTTTAGTTAACTAAGTTAACTGTTTTATGTTGGGGTAAATGATGATTAATAATTGCATAATATTATCCGTCAACAATTAATAATCATTCATTTACCTTTTCTTATCTATTTTTTTAGCTAATTTATTTAAGTTAGTTTCTATTTTGTTAATCAAGTAGTAAGTTCATTTTTAATATTGAATAAATCGTGATGAATTATCAAGTAAAAAATAGTAATAGTGTGATCAATTTCACTGAAGAGGATCTAAAACAAATATCGCTGGAATGGAATAATACACAGATAAACTACCCTAAAAACTCATGTATTCATGAATTATTTACAGCACAAGTAGAAAAAAATCCTCAACAAGTTGCCGTTATTTTTAACAATCAAACCTTAACATATCAACAACTGAATAACAAAGCTAACAAAGTAGCTAATTATTTACAATCTTTAGGTGTAAAAACAGAAGACTTAGTAGGGATTTGTCTAGATCGTTCCTTAGAAATGATCATTGGAATATTAGGAATACTTAAAGCAGGTGCAGCTTATGTACCCCTAGATCCTAGTTATCCCCAAGAACGTTTATCTTTCATGGTTGCTGATTCCAAAATACAATTATTGTTAACTCAGCAAAAATTTATCACACAATTTATCACACAATTTACAGGGGAAATAAAATCAGTTTGTTTGGATCAAGATTGGGAATTAATTGATCAGCAAAGACTAGAAAATCCCCACAGTAATGTTACTTCGGAAAATCTAGCTTATGTGATTTATACATCTGGTTCTACAGGTAAACCTAAAGGTGTTGCTGTACCCCATCGAGCAGTAAATCGCTTAGTTTGTAATACCAATTATGTGCAAATAGGAACAACTGATCGGATAGCGCAAGCTGCTAATATTTCCTTTGATGCAGCAACATTTGAAATTTGGGGTGCTTTAATTAATGGAGCAACATTAATAGGAATTAATCAAAATACTGTCCTTTCACCTCTTGATTTGGCTTTGTACATTCAAGAACAAAAAATTAGTATTTTATTTTTAACAACAGCTTTATTTAATCAGTTAGCTAATGTTTGTCCACAGATATTTCATAATCTAAGATATTTATTATTTGGTGGTGAAATTGTAGATAATAAATCGGTGAAGTTAGTTTTAGAAAATGGCGCACCACAAAACTTATTACACGTTTACGGGCCTACTGAAAATACGACTTTTGCTAGTTTTTATTTAGTCAAAGAAGTTCCAGAAGGAGCAACAAATTTACCAATTGGTCGCCCTATTAGCAATACACAAATTTATATTTTAGATGAGCAATTAAACCCAGTTGCTGTGAATACACCAGGAGAATTATATATTGGTGGTGATGGCTTAGGGAGATGTTATTTAAACCGTCCAGAATTAACTAATGAAAGATTTATTAATAATACCTTTCAAAATTCAGCAGGAATTAATATTTCTAAAAGACTTTATAAAACAGGAGATTTAGCTCATTATTTAGCAGATGGAAATATTGAATTTTTGGGTAGAATTGATGACCAAGTAAAAATTCGCGGATTTCGGATAGAATTAGGAGAAATTGAAACTCTTTTAAATCAACACCCGGAAGTGGAGCAGGCCGTAGTAATTGTCAGGGAAGATATTCCGGGAGATAAAAGAATTGTTGGTTATGTTGTATCTAAACCACAAGCAAAATTAAATTCAGTCAAATTAAATAATTTTATCGGCGAGAAATTACCTAGTTATATGATGCCATCAACTTTTATGTTTTTGGCATCTTTACCTTTAACACCTAATGGGAAAATAGATCGGCGAAATTTACCTGCACCTGATCGAATTCGTCCTGATTTAGAAACAGAATTTGTTGCTCCCAACAATGGGGTAGAAGAAAAACTGGCAGAGATTTGGGTACAACTATTAAGACTGGATGTAGTGGGAGTAAATGATGATTTTTTCTGCTTAGGTGGTCATTCTTTAATAGTGACACAAATGCTATCACGAATACGTGAAGTATTTGCGGTTAATTTATCTTTTCATCAGATATTTATTAACCCAACTATCACAGCTATAGCTGAATTAATTAACCAAAGTGGGCAAGAATTAAAATGGCAAAGCCCAACTATTAAAAAAATTCCTCGTCAGGAACTTTTACCAGCTTCATTTTCCCAAGAAAGAATATATTTTGTTCATCAATTAGCACCAGAAAATAGCGCTTATCAATTTCAAGCAACAATGAGATTTAAAGGTAGTTTAAATGTGCCTGTTTTAGAGCGTTGTTTAAATGAAATTGTTAACCGCCATGAAATTTTTCGTACTATTTATCAAGGGGTAAATGGTAGGTTATATCAGATAATTCAACCAAATGAGGGAATTAGTTTTAATGTAGTGGATCTGCGGAAAATTCCTGAATTTGAACGGGAACAAACAGCAGAAAAATTAGTGAATTCTGAAATTAAAACTCATTTAGATATGACTAAATTACCGATCATTAAATGGGTGTTATTTCAATTGAGTGATCGAGATTATATATTAACTCATGTTGAACATCATTTAGCCCATGATGGTTGGTCATTTAATATATTTTTAAGGGAGTTAGTAGAACTTTATCAAGCATTTTGTGCAGATCAACCTTCACCATTGCCAGAATTAAATTTTCAGTTTGTGGACTTTGCTAATTGGCAGCGGGAATGGGCGAAAACAACGGCAGCTAAAGCGCAATTAGACTACTGGCGACAAAAATTAGCTAATCTTCCACCGTTGTTAGAGTTACCTTATGATCGTCCACGTCCAAAAGAGCAAACTTACAATGGCGATCATGTGAGGATGGAATTACCTGTTGATTTGTGTACGTCCCTGCGTATTTTCAGCCATCAGGAAGGTATAACTTTGTTTATGACTATGTTGACTGCTTTTGTGGTGCTGTTGCAGCGATATACGGGTGAGGATGATATTTTTGTGGGTTCTGCGGTAGCAAATCGGCGGATGCAGGAAATTGAAAATATTATTGGTATGATTGTTAACAATGTAGTTTTACGCACTAATGCTTCAGGAAATCCCACAATGAGGGAATTACTTAACCGTGTGCGCCAAGTAACAATAGAGGCTTACGCAAATGAGGATGTACCTTTTGATCAGGTGGTGGAAGCCATTAAACCTGTGCGTAATTTAAGTCATAATCCATTGTTTCAGGTGATGTTTAGTTTTCATAACTCGGCTAAACCCCATCTGCATTTTCCTGGGTTGGATGTCACTTTAGAAGAACCTGCTAGTAATAATTCGGCTAAGTTTGATCTTGATTTCTTGGTGATTCCCCGTTTTGAACAAAGTGTACAAGATGGTGTAAAAACAGGAGCAAAGGGAATTACTTTAGTTTTGGAATATAACAGCGATTTATTTGACGCTGAGACGATACAGAATATGTTGGAGCAGTATCAAAAATTGCTCATAGAAATGGTAGAACATCCAGAATTAGAAATTAGTAAGCTATCAATAATTACAGAAAAGCAAGAAAAATTACTGAGCGAATGGAATAAAACATCTAGGGAAAATACAGAGATAAATTGTATTCATAATATGTTTGCTGCTCAAGTGGAATTAACACCAGAAAAAGTAGCAGTAGAACAGAACGGTATAAAATTAACCTATCAAGAATTAAGCGATCGCGCTAACCAAGTCGCTCAGTATTTACAAAGTTTAGGAGTTAAACCGGAAACCCTGGTGGGTATATGCGTTGATCGTTCTCTAGAAATGATAATTGGGTTGTTGGGTATTCTCAAAGCTGGTGGTGCTTATGTTCCCCTTGATCCAGCTTATCCTGATAATAGACTCGTTGAAATTCTTGAAGATACAAAATTAGGAATTTTATTAACCGAAAGCAGATTTAAAGATAAATTAAAAGATAAATTAAAAGATAAATTACCGGATTTTTCAGGTCAGTTAGTTTGTTTAGATACTGATAAAACAGTAATTTCACAGTATAGTAAAATTTCCCCTATTAGTAATGTTCAACTTGATAACTTAGCTTATATTATCTACACTTCTGGTTCTACTGGTAAACCCAAAGGGGTGATGATTGAGCATAAATCAATAGTAAATTTTGTTACCGCTGCTATAAAAAAATATAGTATTATTGAGAAGGATAGAGTTTTACAATTTGCATCTATTTGTTTTGATACATCTATAGAGGAAATTTTTCCCTGTTTATGTGTGGGTGCAACCTTAGTTTTACGTACCGTAGAAATGGTAAATTCTAGTGAAGAATTTTGGCATTATTGTCAACAATGGCAATTAACCATTTTGGATTTACCTACCGCATTTTGGCATCAATTAGTAACAGAATTAAAACCAGATAATCTCCCTATTCCTAGCAGTTTAAAAACTGTAATTATTGGTGGGGAAGCAGTGCAATTAGAGAAAATACAACACTGGTATAATTGTCTATCTCATCGTTCCCAAATCCCCCAATTATTTAACAGTTATGGACCAACGGAAGCAACAGTTGTTACTACATTAGAGAATATAAATTTTACAAATAATTCGGTGATTATTGGTAAAGCAATTAATAATGTTCAACTTTATGTTTTAGATCAAAATTTACAACCTTTACCAATTGGAGTTTATGGAGAATTGTATATTGGAGGAGCGGGATTAGCAAGGGGATATTGGCAAAGTCCAGAATTAACAGCGAAGAAATTTATTTATCATAAAAATGGTGTATGCTTGTATAAAACAGGGGATTTAGTCAGGTTTAGAAAAGATGGGAGTTTAGAATATTTAGGGAGAGTTGATAATCAAGTTAAAATACGTGGTTTTAGGATTGAATTAGGAGAAATTGAGACGGTATTAAGACAACATCCCCAGGTATCCCAAGTTGTTGTAATTGCTAATGAAGATGTTCCCGGACAAAAACGATTAGTAGCTTATTTTGTCACCAATAATCCATCATTAAAAACCACAGAATTAAGAGAATTTCTGCAAGATAAACTACCACATTTTATGATTCCAGCAGTATTTATGGTTTTGGAAACCTTACCAATGACTGCTAACCAAAAAATAGACTATCACGCTTTACCAAAACCTGATTTTACTAGCAGTGAGGTAGATAAATTTGTTGCACCAAGAACATTAATAGAAGAAAAGTTAGTAGAAATTTGGTCTAAGGTTTTAAGAGTTGAAAATGTGGGAATTCATGATAATTTCTTTGCTTTAGGTGGAGATTCTATTCTCAGTATTCAGTTAATTTCGCAAGCTCGTCAAGCAGGTATCGAAATTGCTGCTAAACAACTATTTAAGTATCAAACAATTGCTGAATTAGCTACGGTAGCGGGAGTAATTCATCAAATTAATGCTGAACAGGGTTTAGTAACAGGAAAAGTGAGTTTAACACCGATTCAAAAATGGTTTTTTGAGCAAGAATTACCTGCACCTCATTATTTTAATCAGTCAGCATTATTAGAAGTTAATTCCGAGATCCAAACTGATTTATTAACACAAGTATTCAAAGAATTGTTATCTCATCATGATGCTTTGCGGATGCGGTTTGTGCAGAATCAAGAAAATTGGGAACAAATTCTTCCTAATTTAGAAACAACTCTAAAAATAGATGTTTTTGATTTATCGCATCTGACAGCACAGGAACAACAAGAAATTTTGAAAAATCAGGATCAAGAACTGCAAGCAAGTTTAGATTTATCTACCGGAAAAATTGTCAATTTAGCATTATTTAAACTAGGTAAAAATCGTCCCAGTTATTTATTATTTATAGTGCATCATTTAGTAGTTGATGGAGTATCTTGGCGGATATTGTTAGCAGATTTAGCTACAGCTTATCAACAAATTAGTCAGGGTGATCAGATTAAATTACCCACAAAAACTACAAGTTGGAAATATTGGAGCGAACGCTTACAAGAATATGCTCAGACTGAAGTAATTAAAGAATTAGATTATTGGTTAAATCAGGGTCATATTTCTGTGAAAGAATTACCAATAGATAACTTTATAAACCATCAAAATAATATCATTGCTAAAACTGCTTCGGTGACATTAAAGTTAAATCATCAACAAACAACAGCTTTATTAAAAGATGTTCACAGTGCTTATAACACACAAATTAATGATATTTTATTAACTGCACTAATTCAGAGTTTTTATCAATGGACGGGAGAAAAGAATTTATTAATTGATTTAGAAGGACATGGTAGGGAAGATATATTTAATGATGTAAACTTATCTCGTACTGTGGGTTGGTTTACTACTTTATTTCCTGTATGGTTACAATTAGCAGAAATAAATAATATTGGGGAAAGTGTGAAATCAATTAAAGAACAACTCAGAAATATTCCCAACCGAGGAATAGGTTATGGAATTTTACGATATTTACATCCAGAGAATAGCATCAGAGAAAGATTGCAAAATCTACCAGCAGCACAAGTTAGTTTTAATTATTTGGGACAATTTGATCAAGTTTTGACAGCATCAGAAATGTTAGGTGCAGTCAAAGAATTTAAGTCTGAACAGAGTTTATTAAATCAACGCAGTCACCTGATAGGAATTAGTGGTTTTATTCGGGATGGTAAATTAGAAATGACATGGAATTACAGTGAAGAAATTCACAAACGCGAAAATATAGAAAATTTAGCTGTAGGATTTATAGAAGCGTTAGATAAAATCATTATTCATTGTCAATCACAAGACTCACAAAGTTACACACCATCTGATTTTTCAGCAGCTAAATTAAATCAAAAACAACTTGATAAATTTTTCAACAAAATTAAGAAAAAGTAGTTATCAGAAATTATTAATCATGGAAAATATTGAAGACCTTTACGAACTTTCACCCATGCAGCAAGGAATGTTATTCCATACCTTGTACACACCAGGTTCAGAAATTTATTTTGAACAATTATTATGTATATTATCAGGAGATTTGAATGTTGATAACTTTCAATCAGCATGGGAACAGGTTGTTAATAGATATTCAGTTTTACGGAGTTCTTTTTATTGGGAAGAAATAGAAAAACCCTTACAAATGGTGAGTAAAAGGGTAGATATTCCCTGGGAAAAATTAGATTGGAGATATTTAACAACTAATGAAAAACAACAGAAATTAGAGGAATTTTTGATAGGCGATCGCCAAAAAGGATTTGTGTTAGATCAACCTCCTTTAATGAGATTCACTATCATTCAATTAACAGAAAAAACCTATCAATTTGTTTGGAGTCATCATCATATATTATTTGATGGTTGGTCAATGCAAATTATCCTCAAAGAAGTATTAACATTATATGAAGCACAGCAAAAGGGTAAACATTTAAAACTTCAACCAGTACAACCTTATCGAGAATATATTGAATGGTTACAGCAACAAGATATTAACAAAGCTAAACAATTTTGGCAACAAACACTAAAAGGATTTGAAACCCCCACCTTAATAGGAAAGAAAGGTAAGGAAGCATATCAGAAAATATATCAAGAAAAACACTTTCAATTATCTACAATAGTCACCGAAAAATTACAATCTCTAGCAAAAAAACATCATTTAACATTAAATAATTTAGTGCAAGGAGCGTGGAGTTTATTAATTTCCCGCTACAGTAGAGAAAAAGATGTAGTATTTGGTGTCACCGTTTCTGGACGTTCAGCAATTATTGAACAAATAGAGGAAATGGTAGGATTATTTATTAATACTATTCCCTTGCGAGTGAAAATTGAACAGAACAAAGAATTATTAACATGGTTAAAAGATATCCAAAAGCAAACAATAGAACAGGAACAATATAGTTATTTTTCTTTAGCAGAAATCCAAAATCTGAGTGATATTTTACCGGGAACGTCACTATTTGATAGTATCTTAGTCTTTGAAAACTATCCAGTAAATTCCCAGACACAGGAACATCAAAAAACCTTAGAAGTTAGTAATTTAAGTTGTTTTGAAAGAACTAATTACCCATTAACAATAGTCATTAATCCAGGTTTACAATTGAAGGGTAGATTTGTTTATGATAGCAGTGTTTTTGATGAGCAGACAATTAATAGCATAATTGCACATTTTCAAAACTTGCTCACAGGAATTGCTGATGATTTACAATTAAAACAAAAAATTTCCCAAATATCTTTACTGAACGAAGCAGAAGAAAAAGAAATAATACTTCTAGAAAATCATCAAAATCAGCAGAAAATTAATTATCAGTGTATTCATGTTTTATTTGAAGAACAAGTACAGAAAACACCTGATAAAATTGCAGTTGTTTATCAACAAGAACATTTAACATACAGAGAATTAAATCACCGTGCTAATAAATTAGCTCATTATTTAAAATCATTAGGAGTAAAACCAGAAACCAAAGTAGGAATTTGTGTAGAGCGTTCCTTAGAAATGGTAATTGGAATACTTGGTATTCTCAAAGCTGGAGGTGCTTATGTTCCAATAGATCCAGTTTATCCTATTGAGCGGTTAGCTTTCATGCTGGAAGACACACAAACATCAATATTATTAACACAAAATAATTTAGAAAATAGACTACCAATTAATCAACAAACTGTAGTTAATTTTAATAGAGATGGGGAGAAAATATCTGCATATTCAACAGATAATTTAACCAATGAAACCAACATTGAAAACTTAGCTTATGTGATTTACACATCCGGTTCAACAGGAACACCAAAAGGAACAGAAGTTCCTCATCGTAGTGTAATCGGTTTTATGTTTGGTGTTGATTATATTCACCTGGATGAAACACAAATTTGGTTACAACATTCATCAACATCTTGGGATGCACTCACCTTAGAAATGTGGACACCATTACTTCATGGAGGATGTTGTGTACTCTATCCAGAAAAAATCCCCACTCCTGAAAATTTAGTGAAAATTATTCAACAACAAAACATCAACACTCTATTTTTAACCACAGCATTATTTAACTTATTAATTGATGAAATACCCAAAGGATTATCACAAATTAAACAACTATTAACAGGAGGAGAAGAAATTTCTATCAATCATATACAAAAAGCATTAGAAATATTATCAGCAACAAAAATCATTCATGCTTACGGACCATCAGAATGCACAGTATTTACTTGTTGTTATCAAATTCCTCAACCAACTCCTAAAAATATCACTTCCATTCCCATTGGTAAACCCATTGGAGATAGAACAGTGTATATATTAGATGATAATTTACAGAGAGTTCCTATAGGTATTTCTGGAGAACTTTATATAGGTGGTGCGAGTGTTGCGCGAGGTTATTTAAACCAACCAAAATTAACAGGTGAAAAATTTATTCCTAATCCTTTTATTCAGGGAGATAAACTTTACAAAAGCGGTGATTTAGTGAGACGTTTAGCTGATGGGAACATAGAATTTATTGGCAGAATTGACAATCAAGTAAAAATTCGTGGTTTAAGAATTGAACCTTCAGAAATAGAAACAATTTTAATACAACATCCAAATATTAAACAAACTGTAGTCATAGTCAGAGAAAACGAAACAGGAAATAAATTAAACAAATCATTATTAGCTTATTTAGTAGTAACAGATAATTCCTTGACTCCCGATAAATTGAGAAAATACCTCAAAGAAAAACTACCAGATTACATGATTCCTGCTGCTTTTGTATTTTTGGAAAATTTACCCCTAACACCTAATGGTAAAATCAATCGCCGCGCTTTACCAATTCCTGATACTTCGCAAAGAAACTTAGAAACTGATTTTGTTCCTCCTAGTACCTCCATTGAAAAAGAAATAGCCACAATTTGGATTGAAGTTTTAAAAATAAAAGAAATAGGAATTAAAGATAACTTTTTTGAACTAGGAGGACATTCATTACTAGCTACCCAAGCAATTTCTCGATTAAAAGAAACCTTCACTTTAGATTTTCCCTTACGTTATTTATTTGAAAATCCTACCATTGCCGAACTTGCCCAAAAAGTGATAGAACAACAAATAGAACAAGCAGAAAATGATGAACTAGCCCAAATTTTAGCAGAAGTAGATCAATTATCAGCAGAAGAAGTACAACAACAATTACTAAGAGAACTCTAGAAAAATAAACCGATAAATACCCGTCACTTCTCTTAGTTCTTAGCGTATTTTCTCTGCGTCCTCTGCGTCTCTGCGGTTCGATCAAAAAATAGAATAAATTTATACAACACAACACAAAAAACAAAAATATAATATGATGAGCGACTTAATAAAAAGACTCGAAAACTTATCACCAGAAAAACGAGAATTAGTTTTACAAAAACTCAAAAAACAACAAAAAACCCCAATCCTACAACCATTATCAAAAGACAATCCTCTCCCCCTATCCTTTGCTCAACAAAGACTGTGGTTTATTAACCAACTAGAAGGAGAAAACTGTGTTTATAACGTGCCATTTTTCTGGCAGATTAACGGTATATTAAATATCAATGCTTTAGAAAAATCCCTTTTAGAAATTAGCCAACGCCATGAAATATTACGCACTAGCTTTGATGTTGTTGATGATTTACCCACACAAATAATTCACACACAACCTACATTGAAAATAGAGGTAATAGACTGGCAAAATTTACCAGAAAAAGAGCAGTTAAACAAAGCAAAAAATTTAGCAATAGCAGAGTTACAACAACCTTTTAATTTATCAAAAGATCCATTATTGCGGGTAAAATTATTAAAACTAGCTAATCAATCTCATTTACTATTTTTGGTCATTCATCACATAGTTTGTGATGGTTGGTCAATGGATATTTTTAAATCAGAATTATTAACATTATATACTAACTTTTCTCAAAATCAACCTGCATCTTTACCCCAATTATCTCTACAATATGCTGATTTTGCACAATGGCAACGAGAATATTTGCAAGGAGAAATATTAACCAAACAACTTAATTATTGGCAACAACAATTAGCAGAAATTAACCCAATTTTAGAACTACCTACAGACTATCCACGTCCATCAGCGCAAAGTTTTAGGGGAAGTAGTGAATTCTTACAAATTGATCGAGATTTAACGCAAAAATTAAAGCAGTTAAGTCATGATTCAAGGACTACTTTATTTATGACTTTACTGACGATATTTTCATTATTATTATCCCGTTATAGTAATCAAAAAGATATAGTTATTGGTTCAGCGATTGCTAATCGTAACCGCAAAGAAATAGAACCATTAATTGGCTTTTTTGTCAACACTTTAGCTCTAAGAATCAAATTACAAAATAATCCCACTTTTTCAGAACTACTGCAACAAGTAAAACAAATTACATTAGATGCTTATGATCATCAAGATTTACCATTTGAAAAATTAGTTGATGAATTAAAACTAGAGCGCTCACTTTCACATCACCCCCTATTTCAAGTTACCTTTGGGTTACAAACAGGAACACAAGAAAAAATAGAAATTCCAGGTTTATCACTCACTAGGTTTGAGTGGGAAAATACTACCACATTATTTGACTTATCCTTAATCTTCCGCGAAAATTCCCAAGGTTTAATAGGAGAATGGGAATATGCAACTGATTTGTTTAAAGCTGAAACTATTCAACGAATGGTGAACCATTTTCAAGTTATAATTAAACAAATTATTAATAATCCACATCAATTAATTAATAATATATCCTTACTGACTGAAGATGAAATTCAGCAAATACAAACTTGGAATCAAACGCAAAAAGCATATCCGCAAAATCAAACTTTTGTAGATTTATTCACACAACAAGTTAATAAAAATCCTGATAAATTAGCTGTAGTATTTGCATCAAAAAGTCTCACATATCAACAATTAAATCTAAAAGCTGAACAATTAGCTAATTATTTAATTCTCAATTATGACATCAAACCAGATACCTTAATTGGTATTGCTATAGAACGTTCATTAGAAATGATAATTGGTGTTTTAGGTATTCTCAAAGCTGGTGCTGCTTATGTTCCCATAGATC
>RDXV01000232.1 GCA_004292695.1 Nostocales cyanobacterium
GGGAGAGGGAACAGGGAACAGGGAACAGGGAACAGGTAAGGAATACAGACATTTTTGTTTTCACTCGATATGTTAAATTAATTTTGCTTGGGTACTTATGAGTAGGTTTTTAGCCATAAATATCAATGTGGATCAATATGGTCAAATTGGTGAGTATTCTTAACTACATTTCCACAAGTACAAATTACCAATTACCAATTACCCATTACCTATTTTCTTCCATAACCATTGACTAATATCTACTGATAACCTGAAATTGAGCGTTTTTACTGCTGTAAATGTCAAGGAATGTTAAGGATTATTGCAATTCTGTCAAAACATTAATATTCAGCGTCAATTCTACCGAAACTCCATGATAGGATTTTTTGGGTAAATGTGAATATAGGGAGAAAACCTTTGACACTACGGGTTGCGGTTGTTGGCTCTGGTCCTGCTGGCTCTTGTGCTGCTGAAACTCTAGCAAAAGCTGGCATTGAAACATATCTATTTGAACGTAAGCTAGATAACGCTAAACCCTGCGGGGGTGCTATTCCCTTGTGTATGGTTAGCGAGTTTGATCTACCTCCAGAAATTATTGACCGTCAAGTGCGGAAAATGAAAATGATTTCTCCTTCTAATCGTGAGGTAGATATCAATTTGATAAATCAAGATGAGTATATCGGAATGTGCCGCCGTGAGGTTTTGGATGGTTTCTTACGCAACCGTGCGGCTAAGTTAGGTGCGAACTTAATTAACGGTACTGTTCAAAAACTTGATATTCCCACAAATAGCTCTGAACCCTATACAATTCATTATTTTGATCATGCCGTAGATGGCGCTCAGGGTGAAGCTAAAACCCTGAAGGTGGATGTAGTTATTGGTGCTGATGGTGCTAATTCCCGCATTGCTAAGGAGATGGGTGCAGGGGATTATAATTATGCGATCGCCTTCCAAGAAAGAATTCGCATCCCTGAAGATAAAATGGCCTATTACCATGACTTAGCGGAAATGTATGTAGGTGATGATGTTTCTACTGACTTCTACGCTTGGGTGTTCCCTAAGTATGACCACGTAGCTGTGGGTACGGGAACAATGCACGTTAACCAACGAGATATTAAGAAATTACAAGCTGGTATTCGCGCCCGTGCTGCTCATAAGTTAGAGGGTGGTAAAATCATCAAAGTGGAAGCTCACCCCATTCCTGAACATCCCCGTCCTCGTCGTGTAGTTGGTCGGATCGCTTTGGTGGGTGATGCTGCTGGTTATGTTACTAAGTCTTCCGGTGAAGGTATTTATTTTGCGGCTAAGTCTGGCCGGATGTGTGCAGAAACTATTGTTGAGATGTCTAACAATGGTGCGCGTATTCCTTCTGAAAGAGATTTGAAACAGTATCTCAAACGCTGGGATAAGAAGTACGGTTTGACCTATAAGGTTTTGGATATTCTACAAACTGTGTTCTATCGTTCCGATGCTACCCGTGAAGCGTTTGTGGAAATGTGTGATGATTTGGATGTACAAAAGCTAACTTTTGATAGTTATTTGTATAAGACTGTTGTTCCCGCTAACCCCATTACACAGTTGAAGATTACTGCTAAAACTATTGGTAGTTTGTTACGTGGTAATGCTCTTGCTCCCTAGTTTTAGGTGACAGGTGACAGGTGACAGGTGACAGGTGACAGAGAATATTTTTTTTATTCTCACCCTCAAACCTCTCACCCGCCTGGAAATTAATTCCCAGTCCAATAGCGAAAGTCATCTAAAGATGACTAAACATCAGGAAAATTAATTAGTCCGTTTTAACGGAATTTAGCTATGAGACAGAGAATTTATTCTTTGGCGGGTGTTGACACTACTATTTTCTCACCACTGGGTTGCTGTTACTAAAAATTCACAAACGGGTCAATATTTTGGTAAAAATTATTCTGCACATATTCTATACAAACCCTAATTAAAATTCAATAGTAATAGTATCAGAAAACCAATCACCATCAATTAACTGTTCTAAAGTATAAGGACATTGATTAGGAAAAATGCTTTTCTTTAATCCTGTTTTGGCTATCACATACTTAATAGCTTTCTGATAATTATTTTCTTTTTCTTCATTTAGATGTTTTTTTAAATTCGTAGTCATATCCGTTTCTAACTCATTACGAAAATTAACAATTTCCGCTACCCAATGACGACGATTTATGCTTTCTGCTTCCCAATATTCAATTAATAATAAATGGATGATAATTTGTCTTAAATAACTTTCCCCACTGCGTTTAGTATCTCTAACCAAATTTTCTAAAACCTCACTTAGACTATCTAAATCTAAATCATTTAATTGATTATTTTTTATTTGTTCCAAAGTCATTTCATACCAGGCTAAATAGTCTGATTCATATAATTTTTTTAAGTTTACTAAGCTATTTGTGCTTAAAATTTGCATATTGTTACCTCAACAAATACTCAAAAAATAATATAATTTCATTATAACGTTAATTTGTGATCGCCCTATTTCCATTTCATCCCTGACACATACCACTTTCTATTAAATCTGTCAACCGTACAAATTTCCTGGTGAGTTCATTTCCTCATTTCCAGTCCACTTCACCCCAAAAATTAGTTGCAGACAAAATCCGTTTTCTATAAAGTTATGTAAATAAATCTTCTCTCTAATTTCTCAAACTTAGATATATCAAGGATCAAAATATTAAGTTTTATAAAAAATACAAAATTGCAAACAATAACCCAATTGTGAAAATTTATAAAATTGTACCAAATCGCTGAAAGTATTGCAAGTCCGTGAGTAAATAAAAAATATTCTCAATAAAATATTAAGAAATATTAAGCAAAAATCCCGTTAAGTTAGGAATATTAAATTAAAAATCGCTATCTTAATAATTTTAATTTATCATACACCCACGTACTGGCTACGAAGTAAATTACCAATTACCCATTACCCATTACCAATTACCTAAAAAAGTCATCACACATAAAAACAAAGCCTCAGTCCATTCAACTACAGCACCATAGGTATCTCCTGTGTGTCCACCGAGTTTATAGTTAAACCAAGCAGGAACTAAAAGAGCGATCGCACTTCCACCCAAAACTGTAAATATTGATAATAAAAGATTTTGGGGATTAATGACCCAAATTAAAATACTCAAACCCAATAACAAAAACCAACTTGGTAATAAATCTGTATAAGAAACAATGGCCTGTTTATGAAAAGCACCTTTACCTGTGGGTTTGAGATAAGCATATTTATAAATTGCTACCTGTTGTCCCCAACGTCCCCAACCACAGGCAGCTATTAACAACAAATCACGATTTTCTGAGATATCCATTAAAGCAGCGGTTTTCAAAAACAAAATGGCGATCGCCACCATTGCCCCAAAAGCACCCGTAGCACTATCAGCCATTACCTGTAAACGTTTTTGGGGATCTCCCACCGCTAAACCATCAGCGGTATCCATCGCACCATCTAAATGCAGTCCTCCCGTAATTAATATCCAGGTTATTACCACTAAAACTGTGCGAGTTAATACGGGAAAACCTAAGTAACTTGTGACTATATCTAACAATCCTAAAATTACCCCAATCAGCAAACCTATAGAGGGAGCAAAAAAAGCTACTCTTTGAAAATCTAAACCATTAACATAAGGCAAGGGAATAGATGTATAGAATATAATAGATGCCACTACCTGTAAAAATTGCTGCTGGCAAAACTGGCAAAATTGATAAAAATAGATCATAGTAAAAATTCAGATTAAATCTGATAAATTTCATAGACGATCGCTATATAAAGTTGATATTTTGGAAATGTAGGGTTTTGTTCAGTCAAAAAGCCAATCCATTTACTTTTTAACTGTGTTGTCACTCACCTTCCCTCAATTGTTATTTCTCTATGAGTCATCATCTACCCAACATTAGGATACCAGCCCCATGTATTGTTAACACTGGGACTATAGTTAATAAACTTGACATCCGCAGATTATTAACTGATTTAGGTCGTGTTCATTACGTCTACACCCAAGAAAATAAGTTACTCAGTGAGGGTGATGGTGATGTAATGGAGGTATTCGCTCATCCCCAGCGTTCTACATTAGTCGCTAATAACGCTTTATATTTGAATATACATAGTTTTGACTATCTAGAATTAAAACAGTCACCCCAGCAAGAAACATACTTTGATTTAATTCAAGAGGATTTTTGTTTGCGGTTGATACCTCTCTCTACACCTTTACAGGAACGGTGCGATCGCCATTTCAACAGCGGAGCGATAGAAGCAATGATGGATCAAGTGCTATCCGCTCGATGGGATGCAGAAATTGATGATGATCCCTCTGACTGTTTTTAACTTTAAAATAATATACCCACAGAAACGATACTAGATAGCAGGGTATCACCCCTAGTTATGGCAATAATTACAACAGTCAGGAGTCAGAAGTCAGAATAGTGTTAGCACAATAACTGACGACTAATGACTAATGACCAATGACTAATAACTAATGACTAATAACTAATGTCCAATTTTTCCTTTGAAGTCCTCGCTACCTGTAGTCAAACCAAAGCCAGAGTCGGTGTATTTAACACACCTCACGGAATTGTAGAAACTCCCCGGTTTATGCCTGTAGGAACATTAGCAACAGTGAAAACCATTACCCCTGCACAACTCAAGGATACGGGGGCGCAAATGGTTTTATCTAACACCTACCATTTGCATCTCCAACCAGGGGAACATATTGTTGCTGGTGGTGGTGGACTACACAAATTCATGGGCTGGAACGGTCCCATGCTCACAGACTCTGGCGGTTTTCAGGTTTTTAGTTTAAGTGAGATGCGAAAAATTACAGAGGAAGGTGTAACTTTTCGCTCACCTCATGATGGAAAAATTATTAATTTAACTCCCGAACGTTCTATAGAAATACAGAACAGGTTAGGAGCAGATGTGATCATGGCTTTTGATGAATGTCCACCCTACCCTGCTACTCGCAAGGAAGTGGAAGCTGCTACAGATAGAACCTATCGTTGGTTAGAACGCTGTATCACTGCACATCAACGCACAGATCAGGCACTATTTCCCATTGTCCAGGGTGGTGTATATTTAGACTTACGCGCCCGTGCTGCTTCAGAGTTAGCTAAGTTAGATATGCCGGGGTTTGCGATTGGTGGGGTGAGTGTGGGTGAACCACCGGAGTTAATGGCGCAGATAGTGAAAGCAACAACACCCCTGTTACCGTTCCATAAACCTCGGTATTTGATGGGTGTGGGAACTTATAAGGAAATGGCCATTGCGATCGCTTCGGGTGTAGATTTATTTGACTGTGTAATTCCCACTCGTTGGGCAAGACACGGAACAGCTATAGTGAATGGAGAAAGGTGGAATTTAAAAAACGCTAAGTTTAAGGAAGACTTTACACCATTAGATGAAACTTGTCCTTGTTACGCTTGTCAAAATTTCACCCGTGCTTATATTTCCCACCTAGTGCGATCGCAGGAAATATTAGCTTATACATTGTTGAGTATACACAACATTACCGAATTAATTAGGTTTACACAAAAAATCAGAGAGTCCATTTTAAGAGATCGCTTTGTACAAGACTTTGGACATTGGTTAGAAGAGGAAGAGGTGACAGGTGACAGGTGACAGGTGACAGGTGACAGGGGGAGCAGGGGAGGCAGGGGAGGCAGGGGAGGCAGGGGAGGCAGGGGAGGCAGGGGAGGCAGG
>RDXV01000233.1 GCA_004292695.1 Nostocales cyanobacterium
TGTCAACTGTCAACTGTCAACTGTCAACTGTCAACTGTCAACTGTCAACTGTCAACTGTCAACTGTCAACTGTCAACTGTCAACTGTCAACTGTTAACTGTTAACTGTCAACTGTCAACTGTCAACTGTTAACTGTCACCTAATCATCTGATTCTATTTCAGCTTGGAGTTTGGCTAGTTCTTCGGGAGAGAGTTCATTGAGGCGCTTTTCTAGAAACGCCTTTTCGTATTCTTCCCGTTGTTGGTGGTAGGTCATATTTTTAGTCCCAGCCCGGAAAAGATAAGTGGCTAACCAACCTACTAAACCAACAACCAGTAAAGCTTGACTCCAAATTCCAGCATCTTGAGTATCTAAACCAAATAGCTGCAATGCTACATAAGCCAAACCACCAGCCAAAAAAACACCCAAAGCAATTCCGATAGCATCAATGCGTCGCATGAGAATTATGACCTACTTTATGACCTACCAACTAAGTTAAGCAATCTTTCTGGGTCTGGGGCGTAAGTTTGCTATTGGGGAGAGTAGCAGCAAACCCGGAAAGAAGAAAAACACCAAAAAGTACATAAAACCACGTTCTATAGAACTGGCAGAATACCAACGCAGTTTCAGATAAAACAAGACAAAGGTTGGTACTACTAGGAGGTAAGCTCCCGCTAATGCTAAATACAGTAGTGCTAGAACCATAATTTTTGGTTTGGATTTGAGAAATAGTATTGCATCTACTCCCCATGATATGCCTAACCCGTCCACCAAGGAAAGTAGTTGATGGGGACTGGGGACTGGGGATTGGTGGTTGGGGGACAAAGTTTATTCATCCCATTACCTTATTTTGAATGGGTTTTACCTGGGTGAGAAAAATAGGTGAGAAAAAAATTGAGAACAAGGGTTGCAAAACAAAAAAATTGTGTTATGATAGATTTCGCCATCAAAAAAGTGCGCGTCCACAAAAAGTAAGAGATAAAGACTGAAACAAAAAAACTTTTCTCAACTACTTGCGTAAACAGCACATTAATGGTTAGATAGATGAGGAGATTTTTTTGAAAGAAACATCTCAACATCAAAATCTTACGGGAGTGTGGCGGAATGGTAGACGCTACGGACTTAAAATCCGTTGACCGTAAAAGGTCGTGTGGGTTCAAGTCCCTCCACTCCCATGATTGACCGAAAGTAAATAGTTAAACACACTATGTGACAGAAACCCGATTTCTTTATGAGGTCGGGTTTTTAGTTATTTTGGGGTTATTGTCAGGAGTTTAGGAGTCAGGAGTCAGGAGTCAAAGTTAAACCGCGATAGACTTGTTCAATGGGAAAACTGAAATTAATACTTTTAAGTTCGATAGTATCACCTGCTTTGTAGTTAATAATCAACCATGCTCCTGCATCGTTTTTATGATAAAGGTCAATTTCCATACTGGTAGAACTAACAAGCAAGTAATCTATTAAAGCTGGGTTTTGGCGGTACATTCGGAACTTGCCTCCTCTGTCATAGGCTTCCGTACTGCCTGAGAGAACTTCGACAATTAGACAGGGGTATGTAATGTATTGAGTATTAGTTTTGTTGCGCTCGTCGCAAGTGACACTAGCATCTGGATAAGTGTAGTTATTACTGCCAAAAAGATTGACTTTAATATCAGAATTCCCAGTGATGCAGCCTGTATTCTCTAGCTTACTGTCAAACATAGCGGTAAAGCGGATGGCAATACGACCATGATTGATGCTACCGCCAATAATAGCATAAACTTCACCGTTAATATATTCGTACTTTTCCGGTTGAGTTGCTTCCCAGATAAAATACTCTTCTGGGGTTAGGTGGGGAGCATTATCTTTAGCTACGATCATTTTTTTCAGGTCGGGTTTGCTAAAACAGTCTTTTCGTGAAAATGAGAAGTTGAAAATTTAAGGTGAACCTAAGTTAGTGTATGTGTGTCAATTTTAGATTACACACTTTACTGATCTGCAATTTACTAAATGTGTGAACTATATATCTGAAACTTATCTTAAACCATATTCAGATTAATCATTTATATAATTTCAAAAATTTCCCTTTATATTTTCTTAATAATTAATTGAGAATTATTTCTATTTATTTACGGTATTGCAATACTTTCAGGGATTTGGTATGATTTAGAGAATTTCTAACTTGGGTAAATACTGCCTAATGCTAAAATCTTATTTTAGCTAATGCTGAAAACTATTGATATATAAGACTTCTCCCAAAATCAAAACATAAAAAGATACAAAAATTAACCATTTTTCCAAAATTCAGGAAAACCAATTTTACCCAAAATCAAGGCTGTTATTTGCGGGTTACAGTTTTGGGTATTGACAAAAAACACAAATTATGCAGCTATAGGATTCAAAAGAAAGATAATAATTCTTTATATTCTTCCCCAGTCACCAGTCACCTAACTAGAAAAACCTTCATCTAGGGAAGCAAAACCCGCACCAACAACTTCAGCTAAAATACTAATGAGACGATAAAGGGCGATCGCGCTAATTACCAAAGCGGCGGGAAAACGATGTTGTAAAAGGGCGATTGCAGTTACTTCAAAAACACCCAAACCTCCAGGCGCACCGGGAACAACCAAACCCAAAACCCAAGCAAAACTAAAAGCCCCAAATAACAAAGGTATTTGCTCAAAATTCACAGGAGTTAAAGCAAAAATCGTTAAAATAAAACCTGTGCCTCGTAAACATAAAAAAACCAATTCACCCAACAAAGGACGAAAAGGATAACGTTCGAGAGTAAAATCACTAATAGATTGATTGCTAACACCTTTATTTTTTAACTGATATAAAAAACCAATTACAGGGTTTAAAAACCAAGGATGTACAGCAGCTAACAAAATTAATAAACCTATCAATTTAACAATTTGTATTCCCAGATTATTAACGCCAAGATTATTAATGCCAAGATTATTATTATTAATAGCCAACTCACTACCAAATAAAACAACTATAATTAAAGCCGCAGCAGCCATTAATAAAGGTTCTAATAAAACACTTAAAGTAGCAATACCAGAAGAGACATGAGCATTTTTAGCCGCTAGAATGCGTCCATAATAATGCCAAACATTACCCGGTAGATATTTAGCGATATTGGTTTTTAAATAAACTTGAATAAATTTAGGAGTTGATACAGATTGATGAAATTCTTTTAAAATCCAGATCCACATCCAACCAGCCCAAATATGAGCAAATAAAGTTATACCCGTCGCAATTGTTAAAATTGACCATCCTACCGCATCAATGCGAATTACAGCAACTTCTAACCAATGATCTTTTAATGCTTTACCGACAAAAAATAGAGTTCCTCCCAGAATGAACCAGCGTAAAAATTTTTTCATTGATATTCAGATTTTTTATGTAAATTTATTGGGATATTATATTAAATCATATACCTCTATGGTTAGAAAAATTAAATACTGCTAGTAATTTGCTAGTAATAAAAATGCAACTCATGATAGAGATATTTTGATAGTAAAAATAGTAAATTAGGCATGAGTTGTGTTAGGAGAAAAGAATGAATAGAATAATTAACTGGTTTAAAAAACTGCAACTAAAGAAAATTATCACAGTGTTTTTGACAGCTATATTTATGTTGTCAATTCAAGCATGTAACCGTTCTAGTGTAGCAAAAGAAGTACCTGATAAAAACGCAGAAATGCCGAAGGTAATTAACAACTATGCTGAAGGTAAAACCTTTGGTGAAAAAATGCAAGATTTGGGTAAAGATATAAGTAAGTCAGCGGAAGAATTTACCGAAAATATCACCCAAGGAACTCAAAAAGGTGCTGACAGTCTTCAAGAAAATGTTGAAGGTGTAGCTAAAGATGTAAGGAAGAAAGTTGAAAGGGGAACGGAGGATATGAGTAAAAATATGCAACGCAACACAGAGGATACAGGGGATATGATAAGCAAGAGTTTAAAGAAAGTTGATTAGATTAAATTGAGATAGTTAGATATCAGTTAGATATCAGTTAGATTTTAGATCCTCGAATTATTGAATAAGTCGGGGATCTGGATCTGAGGAAATAATCAATGTGAATGTGAAAATTTAGGGATGACAGATAACAAAAACTATTCCCTATTCCCTGCCTCCACAAAAAGACTTTCTCAGCAACCATAGTTATATGTATTGATATTTATTGATTATACCAACTCTGGAGAGCGAGACGGTGAATTTCTCGCCAAGGGAGATTATTTTTACGTGCTAATTCTGCACAGTCTTCATATTCTGGTTGAATATTGATAATCATTTTTTCTGTGTCTTTTTGCTGCCATGCCACTTTCACACCAATTTTACCTAGTGGCGTTTCTAAGTGTTGAATTTCTCGATTTAAAATATTCCGTTGTTGGGTACGACGACGAATACCCAAAGTGGTAGTTTCTCGAAATAAGACATTTTCACAGCTAGATATATTTTCAGGATGACAAATCACAGTTAATAAAATTCCTGGTCGTGATTTTTTCATGCCTACAGATTGGGTAAAAACATCCACCGCTCCAGCCCCAAATAAAGCATCAAAAATATAACCAATGGCTTGGGGGTTTAAATCATCAATTTGGGTTTCTAAAACAGAAATAGTTTCTATATTTTCAATATTGGCAATAGTTTCTTGATCATGGTGATGGTGGGGAACATTGTTAGTAGTCACGCTGACATGATGACTATGACTATGGTGAGTAGAAGTTTCACCAATCCAAAGTCGTAATATATTGGGAATAGGTAAATCTAAAGAACCTGCACCTAGTCCTACTTGTTTTAAAGTCATCGGTGGTGGTGAACCAAAACCGCGAGCTAAAGTAGTGGCGATCGCCGCCCCAGTGGGAGTAACCAATTCCCGATCAATACCATTGCTATAAATTGGACAACTCCGCATTTCCCATAACTTGAGAACAGCGGGTACAGGTACAGGCATTTGGCCATGAGCCGCGCGAACAATTCCCCCACCGGTGGGAAACGGTGAACAGTAGACTAAAGGTAAACCTTGATCATTGGTATGGATACCTAACCAATCTAAACCCAAGCAAGTACCAACAATATCTACAATGGCATCTACCGCCCCTACTTCATGAAAATGAACTTTTTTCGGTGCGATGCCATGTACAGCCCCCTCAGCTACCGCTAACTGTCGGAAAACCGCTAAACTCCAAGCAGTTGCCTGTGGTGGTAAGTTGGCTTTAGTAATCATCTCCTCAATTTCTGGCAGATGACGGCCGTGATGGTGTGAATGTTCGTGATCGTGGTGATGGTGATGGTGGTGTACCAGGTCTACATAAACCTTAGTAGCTTGTTGTGTTTGTCTCTGGACAAGTTCTACCCTGAGTTGGTATTCCTGGTTAATTCCTAAACCATTGAGTTTTTCTACTAGATACTCAACAGGAACACCCAGACTCACCAAAGCACCAAGACACATATCACCGGATATGCCAGTAGGACATTGAAAATAAGCAATTTTACTCATAAATTAGTTATTAGTTATTAGTCATTAGTCATTAGTTATTAGTCATTAGTTATTAGTCATTAGTCATTAGTCATTAGTCATTAGTCATTAGTCATTAGTCATTAGTCATTAGTCATTAGTCATTAGTCATTAGTCATTAGTCATTAGT
>RDXV01000234.1 GCA_004292695.1 Nostocales cyanobacterium
ATGATTGAACCGCGAAGGGCGCAAAGGACACAAAGGTAAGAGATTTTCAGAGATTTTTTAGTGTTGCTGCGGTTATTTTTTCAAAATTGGGATGCTCCCTACAGATGAAAGTTGCTGTTAACAGCAAATTAAAAAACAGGATTCAGGAATTAAGAATTGAACTGATCTTAATTTCCTGTTTCCATTGCCATTTCAAAAAACCTATCTATGAAGCCATAGCGATTTCTACAGTTTCCTGTAATTCACCGTTGTTATACATTTCAATCAAAATATCAGAACCACCAAGAAATTCACCATTAATATAAACTTGGGGAATAGTTGGCCAGTTAGAAAATTCTTTGATACCTTGACGAATTTCATAGTCATTTAAAACATCAAATGTTTCAAAAGGAACGCCTAAAGAATTGAGAATTTGTACAGCATTATTAGAGAAACCGCATTGAGGCATTAATTTAGTTCCCTTCATGAAAACCATAATTTTGTTTTCTTTGATTAATTTTTCAATTCTTTCTTGGACTTCTGGTGTCATGATTGTTAATTCCTTGATGCTGATTTATTGAAGGTGAAAATTTCAGAAAACTGAAAATGTAATGTATTGAATCTTTAAGGCAATTTGATAATTACAGCAGTTTCGACGTAAATGAGATCCAAATTTACATCACAAAGCCTTACACGAAAATGGTTTTCAAGCTGAAAGCTGCTGTAATTAGGGAGTAGATGTTTTCAGTGCTAAAGCATGAATAGCCTCAGTTGACATTGCCTCTTGCAGCGCACCATAAACTAACTGATGTTGCTGTACAAGACGCTTACCCGCAAACTGGGATGAAACCACTGTTACCTGATAGTGATCACCACCACCAGTTAAATCTTGCACTTCTATCTGTGCATCTGGTAGTTTAGCTTTGATCATTTCCTCAACTTGCTGGGGTGTTATCATCGCAATTCCTAAAAAAACTTACCTTTCTATTATTATCAGGGAATAGGGAATAGGGAATAGGGAATAGGGAATAGGGAATAGGGAATAGGTGACAGAAGTTATTAGTTTTGACTTTTGACTTGATATCACCCCATTACCTCACTTATTTTGCACCTTGTCGGGGATAAGCTGTATCTACAAAACCCAATTCAAAGAGTTGTTGATAGGCTTTTTTACCTAATTCCCTGGTGGGGTTCTGACTTTTGATGATTTGAATTAACAATGGTACAGCTAATTCTGGCTGATTTAAAGCCCGATGTACTAACGCTAACTGATAGGTAGCCTCATCTCGTTTTTGGGCTGTTTCTAAAGCCTTTTTCCGTTGCGAGTCTGATACACGGATATCAATACCGGAAAAACTGGCGTTTAAATCTTGGTATAAATTAGATAATTGGTTGTAAACTTGTCTTGCCTCTTGGAGTTTTTTGGCTGCTAAAGTGTAATTTTGTCCAGAAACAGCCTGTTCTGCTTCTTTCATCAAGCGCTCGCCCCCTGCCATACTCAAAAAGCTGTTATTTTGGCTAGAAGGACTAAGGGTATTTGGTTGATTAGGATCTATGGGTGTGACTTGATTGGAGTCTGGTAAAGTAATTACCTGAGCTTGTACAGGTGTTGCCAGAGCAATGACAGCTATAAGTGATAAAGAAGTAAAAGCAAAGTTCATGATTTGAAATAGTGTAACAAGTCTATAAAAAAATTATGGAAACTTTGGGTATCTTAACTCGGTTTGTGCATCAGATACATCAAACTTGGATCACGGCTTTTTCTGGTTTAGACTAAACATGAGTTGAATATAGTTCCTATAACCTCCATATTTTTATTCAAAAATTCCATGATGAATGATAATGTCAGTTCTACCAATTCTGAAACCATAGGCGTACCAGCCAGCAGTCAAGGGGTAGTTTTGCAACGTGGTGGAGAAGAATTAATTTTAGAAAAAGCTACTGATCGCTATACTCTCCGCACTATTAACAATTTATCCCGTGAACAGTTATCTCAGAATTCCTGGGGAGTTTGGCGGCGGAATATTCCCAGAGCAAACTTAGAATTATTTACCGTTGAACCAGGACAGTTAGAATCAATAATGAATGCTGTCAGAGCTGATCAAAAAGTTGCTTTTGCTAGTCATGTTTATAAGTTAAAGGATAATCCAGGAACTTATGTTTATTTAAGTGATCAGATTACAATTCAGTTTGCAGCTTGGGTTGATGATGCTAGGATCAACATTATAGCGGCTACATTTCGACTAATTAAAAATCAGCCAGTTTTAGGTTTACCTAATACATTTATATTTTTAATTAGTAAAGAAGCAACAGAAAACCCAATTAAAATTACCAATCAATTACAAGCACTAACAGAAATTTTAGCAGCTGAACCAAATATATTTATTCAACAAGAACCCCATTATCAACCCGCTGATTCTCTCTATTCTCAACAATGGTATCTTAATCATAATAGTGGTAATCAATTAGCAGTAGGTTCACATATTTCTGTAGAACAAGCATGGGATATTACTCGCGGTGTGCGTTCAGTAGTTGTTGCAGTTGTAGATGATTCTTTTGATTTACGTCATCCCGACTTTCAAGGTGCAGGAAAAATTGTTGCACCCAGAGATTTAAAAGAAAATGATTTTTTACCTTTACCTCGGGAAAAAGAAACCAGTCATGGTACTGCTTGTGCAGGAATAGCGATAGCAGAAGAAAATGGTAAAGGAATAGTTGGAGTTGCACCTGGTTGTGCTTTTATGCCTATCCGCACCACTGGTTTTTTAGATGATGAATCTGTAGAAGATATATTTAATTGGGCAATTGATCATGGTGCAAGTGTAATTTCTTGTAGTTGGGGAGCTTCTGCTGTTTATTTCCCTTTATCTTTGCGACAAAAAGCAGCTATCACCCGTGCAGCAACTCAAGGAAGAAATGGTAAAGGTTGTGTAATTGTGTTTGCTGCGGGAAATGCTAACCGCCCTATTGATGGAAATATTGATGAAAAAAATTGGACTAAAAATATCTTACAAGGTAAAACAAATTGGTTAAGTGGTTTTGCCATTCATCCTGATGTAATTGCTGTTGCTGCCTCTACAAGTTTAAATAAAAAAGCTGCTTATAGTAATTGGGGTGAAAATATTTCTGTTTGCGCTCCTAGTAATAATGCACCTCCGGGAATGTGGTTTCAAGAAACTGGTTTTGTTTACACTCAACCAACGATTACAACTACTCTTTCTGGTTTAGGAATGTTTACTACTGATCAAATTGGTGCAGCGGGTTATCATCCTGGGAATTTTACTAATAATTTTGGTGGTACTTCTAGTGCAACTCCCGTAGTTGCTGGAGTAGCGGCTTTAATATTATCAGCAAATCCTAATTTAACTGCCCAGGAAGTGAATAGAATTTTACAAGAAACAACTGATAAAATTGTTGATCCTGAACCTGATCCACAGTTAGGTTTAAGGGGTGGAACTTATGATAGTAATGGTCATTGTGTATGGTTTGGCTATGGGAAAGTAAATGCTGCTAAAGCTGTAAGAACAGCCCAACAATTAAAGAATATTAAACCAAAAGTTAATGGTCAAATTCGCTTACTTAATCAAAATAAACAAGAAATTCCTGATCATAATCAATGGGGAATTATTAGCGTAATAACTGTGAATGAAAATGTGAATTTAACTGATATTCAAATCAGTGTAAATATTATCCATGAGTTTTTAGGAGATTTAGAAATTTATTTAACAGCACCGAATAACCAAAAAATATTATTACAAGCAAGAACATTAGGTAAACAAACTCAATTAAATCAGAGTTATACTTTACGTTCTCATCCTGCACTAAAAAAAATTATAGGTATTTCTGCTAGGGGAAATTGGCAATTACAAGTAATTGATCTTTCCCCCCAAGATGTTGGTAAATTAAACAGTTGGGAATTAATAATTAGCTATTAATAGGGAACAGGGAACAGGGAACAGGGAACAGGTATTTCTCTTATTCCTCCTGACTCCTAAATTCTCAATTCTCAATTTTCAATTCTTGATAGATTTTTTTAAACAAAGCCTGTTGTTTTTTATGATCTACAATTGGTGCAGGATATTTAATACTACTCAATTCTAAAGGGGGAATTTTACCACTGATTAAATATTGAGTATCTACATAACGTAATTCTTTCACCCATTGTCTGATATACTCACCTTCAGGATCAAATTTTTGCGCTTGACTTGCAGGGTTAAATATCCTTAATGGTTTCGGGTCCATACCACTAGAAGCGCTCCATTGCCAACCACCATTATTTGCAGATAAGTCACCATCTATGAGTTTCTGCATAAAATATTTTTCTCCCCATTGGGGGTTAATTATTAAATCTTTGGTTAAAAAACTAGCTACAATCATTCTACATCTATTGTGCATCCAACCAGTTTCATTTAATTGTCGCATCGCTGCATCAACTATTGGATATCCGGTTTTTCCTTGACACCAAGCAATAAAATGTTTCTCATTATTTTTCCAGGGAAAGTTTTTAAAAACATCTCTATACGCACCTTCAGCTAATTCTGGAAAGTGGTACATAGCGTGTTGGTAAAATTCTCGCCATGCTAATTCTTTCTGCCAAGATACAATATTATTGGTGACTTCTTCACTGTTACTATTTGCTAATAATTCCGTTGTTTTTTCCCAAATTGTCCTAATTCCTATGACACCAAATTTCAAAGCTGCACTTAATAAAGATGTACCTTCAACAGCAGGATAATTTCTTTGTTCGTCATATTCATTGATGACATTTTTTGTAAAATTATCTAATTTTTCTTGTGCTGCTATTTCTCCTGGTGCAATTATTAATTCCCCATCCCAATTAAAACCTAAATCTGCCGCAGTTGGTAAATTAATAACTCCTGATTTTTTCGCTATTTCCTGTTCTGCATCTGTTAAATTTTCACAGTTAACTAAAGTTGCAACTGGTTGATTTTTTGGTTTACTATTCCAATTTTTCCAAAATGGTGTATAAACTGTATAGGGAGTTTTTGCACCACTAAAAATTTCCGTTGGTGAATGTAATAGTTGATCCCAATTTTGCTCTAGAGTTTGTATACCTTTAGTTTTTAATGCAGAAACTACCTCATTATCCCGTACTTGTGCATAGGGTTCTACATCCCAATTCCAAAATACTGCTTTTGCATTTAACGCTGCTGCTAAATTAGGAATAGCTGTGACTGGGTTATCACGTAAAATTAATAACTGACTTCCTGCTTGTAAATATCGCTGTTGTAAAGATTGCAAACAACCTATCATATAAGCTACCCTAGCAGGTGCAACCTCATCAGGGTTTAAAAGGTTGTCATCTAAACAAAATACACCCACTACCTTGGGAGTTTGTTTTCTTGCTGCTGCTAATCCGGTATGATCGGAAATACGTAAATCTCGACGATGCCAAAATAAAATTAGGTCAGACATTTGCTTACTTTTGAGATTATTTTTAGTTAATTTGTACTATGATACAGCAATTGGTAACATTCAAATATCATTCCTATATGTATAGGACTGGTATTTGATTTTTGAAATTATCTGTGTAGAGAGGGAACAGGGAACAGGGAACAGGGAACAGGGGAAGTGTACGGAGTGCTTTTCAAGAA
>RDXV01000067.1 GCA_004292695.1 Nostocales cyanobacterium
TGTCCACTGTCCACTGTCCACTGTTCACTGTTTACTGTTTACTGTTCACTGTTTACTGTTCACTGTTCACTGTCAACTGTCACCTGTCACCTGTCACCTTTCCTCACAGATAACTTTCTCAGGCAACCCTAATTAAGCATAAGTGCGATAATTTGATCAACAAACTGTTGATGGTCAACCACCGGCTTAGAAATATAACCATCAGCGCCACTTTGTTTAAGAAAGTTTTCGCGATCGCCTTCCATAGCGTGTGCAGTCACTAAAATAACAGGTAACTTTGCTGTTTGAGGATCAGACTTTAACATCTGAGTGATTTTAATACCATCAACGGACTTACCTTGATACATACTACGTGCCAGAGAGACATCCATTAAAATCAAATCAGCTTCTCCAGCTTGGGCAATTTTAATTACCTCTTCCACATCCTCAGTATGTTTTACCCCCAAACCACCCCGCTTGGTTAAAATTTTGGAAAAAACACGAGCATTAATAGGATCATCTTCGACAATTAAAACTGTTTTCATGACAAATTAAACTTATAGGGAGGAAAAAATCTATTTTAGATTAAATTTTGTATGGGGTAAGCATTCAGGCATTCGCAGTCAGCAATTAGTTAAAACCCAGTATCAGACTGATTTTAGGTTTTAAGTGGTTTAGATTGAAAACAGTCATTAACACTCAGAATACACTAAAGAACCTGAGCGCTGACCATTGAAAACTGCTATAAGTTATGCAGCAATTAATAGCTGCCAACTTTTTCATCATCTCATCTGTATCCCCAACATCAAGGATAATACTATGGTTTTTTGTCCTCTGAAAATCAAGATTTTGTGAGGAAAAGTATTTTATTCATGATGCGGTAGTTGCTACAGTAATAAATCTCAGAGACATTCGTATAGTTAGAATTCAGGGAAAAAACTCATGGCACAACAGTTAAACCTTCTCTCCAAGGGACAGGTCATCACCACACCCCTGCATACCGAGATGCAACGGTCTTACTTAGAATATGCCATGAGTGTGATCGTCGGGCGAGCATTACCGGATGTACGTGATGGTTTAAAACCAGTACATAGGCGAATTTTATACGCCATGCACGAACTAGGTTTAACACCAGATCGCCCCTATCGGAAATGCGCCCGTGTAGTTGGTGATGTTTTAGGTAAATACCATCCTCACGGAGATCAAGCCGTTTATGATGCCCTGGTTAGGCTGGTACAAGACTTTTCCAGCCGTTACCCCCTCCTAGCTGGACATGGTAATTTTGGCAGCATAGATAATGATCCACCGGCAGCAATGCGTTATACAGAAACACGTCTTGCACCAGTCGGTCATGAGGGAATGTTGGCGGAAATTGGTGAAGAAACAGTGGAATTTATCGGTAACTTCGATAACTCCCAGCAAGAACCCACCGTATTACCAGCCCAATTACCTTTTCTACTACTGAACGGTTGCGCCGGAATTGCAGTAGGAATGGCTACCAATATTCCTCCCCACAACTTAGGGGAAATTGTAGATGGTTTAATAGCTTTAATTGATAACCCAGACTTAACAGATGAAAAATTATTTGAGTTAATTCCTGGTCCCGACTTTCCCACAGGAGGGGAAATAATTGGGAATACAGGTATTCGGGAAGCCTACACCAGTGGTAAGGGGGGTATTTTATTACGAGGTGTAGCTACTGTAGAAGAAATACCACCAGCCAAGGGAACTAAACGCAAAACAGCCATTATTATCACAGAGCTACCTTATCAAGTTAATAAAGCCGGTTGGATTGAAAAAGTCGCAGATTTAGTCAATCAAGGACGTTTACAGGGAATTTCTGACTTACGGGATGAAAGCGATCGCCAAGGAATGCGAGTAGTAATTGAACTTAAACGCGACGCAACCCCCCAGGATGTACTACAACATCTGTATCATCAAACAGCCCTACAAACCACCTTTGGCGCGATTCTGTTAGCCTTAGTTGATGGACAACCCCGCCAGTTGAGTTTGCGACAAATGTTACTAGAGTTTCTCAATTTCCGAGAACATACTCTCAACCGACGTTACGGTTATGAACTAGGGAAAGCAGAACACCGGTTAAATATCGTTACTGGTTTACTAGCGGCTTTATCCAAGGTAGATCAAGTTATCAGTATTTTAAGACAAGCCAGTGATGGTAGTACAGCCAAAATGACTCTTTGCAATCAGTTGGAATTAACAGAAATCCAAGCAGATGCAATCTTGGCTATGCCATTACGTCGTCTCACCAACTTAGAACAACAGAATTTACAGCAAGAATTTAACGAACTCAACGAGCAAATTACTTCATTGCGGAGATTACTTGAAGACCGACGGGAATTACTCAAGTCTCTGAAAAAAGATTTACGCACTCTCAAACGTAAATATGGAGATCCCAGACGAACTAAAATTTCCGCTATGACTGACGTTGTGAGTAAACCAGAAAAAGGAAAATCAGCAACAGAGGGAAATCAAAAATCTACAACCCAAACACCACCAGCAGAACCAGAGGATGCGATTTTAGAATTTACTCATCGTGGTTACGTGCGTCGTCTTGCTCCCAATGGCAAAAACCCAAAAGCGGAAAACAGTTTGCATGAAAATGATTTTATCCTCAAATCTGAAACCACAAATACCGAGGCAGATTTACTCATTCTCAACACCGGAGGCAAAGTTTATCCAGTCCAAGTAGGCGAAATTCCCCGTACTACCGGTCGCTCTCCCAGAGGAACACCATTAATTACCATGCTTACAAGTACGGCTCAGTCCAATGTAGAAGGTATTGTTAACCGCTTTGTACTGCCAGAATTTTATGAAACTACTCAAATAGTGCTTTTGACTAAACAGGGAAGAATTAAACGACTAGCAATGGAGGAGTTAACTAATCTTAGTCGTCGAGGTATCACGATTTTAAAACTCAAAGATGATGATGAGTTATCTTTCTGTGAGTTTACTACTACAGGTCAGCATTTGATTTTAGCTAGTTCTGGCGGTCGCTTGTTAAGGTTTGCAGTGAATGATGAACAGTTACCTTTAATGGGACGTGCCGCTATGGGTTTACAAGCATTCCGGCTGGTAAAAAATCAGCAAATGGTCGGTTGTGTAACTGTTGGTAAGGATGATCAATTATTATTAGTGACTCAAGAAGGATACGCAAAACGTGTACCTGCCAGCAATTTACGGGCTGCAAATCGCGGAGATTTGGGTATTCAAATGTTGAAGTTTCATAATAAAACCGATCATCTGGCAGCAATGATAGGTGTAAAACCAGGTTCGGAAGTTGCTTTAATTACTAACAAAGAGCGAGTCGTCAAAGTTCCTGTAGATACAATTCCTATTTTAGAACGGGACTCCAAGGGTGAGAGTATCTTGCAAGTCAGCCGTGATGAACAAATTATCAGCGTTATTGAAATGCAAGATGAAAGGTGACAGGTGACAGGTGACAGTGAACAGTGAACAGTGAACAGTGAACAGTGATAACTGATAACTGATAACTGATAACTGATAACTGGTGACAGGTGACAGGGGACAGGTGACAGGTTAACAACGTGAAACTACACCTCATACCCCACACCCAGTCTCAACTTTAGATTCTTTGGTCGCTCCCTAAATAATACCTGATAGTTAGGCAAATCACGGTATATATAAAAACAGATGACAGGAAAAGATGTCAGTAAGGAAACTGAACTTTTCCTGTTTTTGTCATCTTCCTATGGGTTGATTTTTAAACTTTGTAAAAATATTTTCAGAAAACCCTAGATTAATATTAATGATGATTGCATTTTTGAAAAAAATTGTTATATTAGTTTACATAAGGCAACAAAGCTTAGTAAACACACTTTGGAGTGCGAACCATGACTAACGCAACAAAAACTGTTACCCCCGTAGTCGAAGATCGTAACGCATGGCGTTGGGGCTTCACTCCCCAAGCAGAAATCTGGAATGGTCGTCTAGCAATGATCGGTTTTTTAGCAGCTACTTTAATTGAGTTGTTCTCTGGTCAAGGCTTCCTACACTTCTGGGGTATTCTTTAAATATTGAAATCCAAAATTTTTTGTAAATTTGTAAATTAAAAAACCTGGCAGTTAATCACAACTACCAGGTTTTTTCAGTTATCAGTTATCAGTTATCAGTAGTTCAATGGGTCAGAATAAATGCCAATGACCAATGACTAATAACCAATGAAATGACTAATGACTACCGAATATATTCCTTGAGGACGCTATTACGGTTAGGATGACGTAATTTACGGAGTGCTTTGGCTTCTATTTGGCGAATTCTTTCACGGGTGACGTTGAAAATTTGACCAATTTCTTCCAAGGTTTTCATCCGTCCATCATCCAAACCATAGCGCAGTCTTAACACATCTCTTTCACGAGGACTGAGGCTATCAAGAACTTTTTCTAGGTCTTCTCGGAGCAAATTCTTAGAAACTTGGTCTTCCGGTGTTTCTCCGTCAGATTCAATAAAATCTCCTAAACGGGAATCTTCTTCTTTACCAATAGGTGTTTCTAAAGAAATTGGTAACTGGGCTGATTTCGCAATAAAACGTAGCTTCTCAATGGTCATTTCCATCCGAGTCGCAATTTCTTCTTCTGTGGGTTTGCGACCCATTTCTTGAGAGAGAAGTTTGGTAGTTTTCTTAATTCGTGATATTGTTTCGTAAAGGTGAACTGGTAGACGAATAGTACGAGATTGATCAGCGATCGCTCTTGTAATAGCTTGACGAATCCACCATGTCGCGTAGGTAGAAAACTTGTAACCTTTTTCATGGTCAAATTTTTCTGCTGCGCGAATTAAACCCAAACTACCTTCTTGAATTAGGTCTTGGAAGGATAGTCCACGATTCATATATTTTTTAGCTATCGAAACCACAAGACGCAAGTTGGATTGCACCATTTTATCCTTAGCCCTGCGGCCAATGTGGAGACGATAACGGAAAGTGGGTAATGGCAGTTCTACCGCTGCTGCCCATTCTTTCATTTCCGGTTCACGCTCTAGTTTCTCATACAAGTCTTCATAGACTCGCTCTAGCTGAAGTAAATCAGCGATTTTCCTAGCTAGTTCAATTTCTTCGTCGGCGCGTAACAATCTAATCCGACCGATTTCCTGTAGATAAAGACGAATCGAATCTTCTGTATAGTGCTTTTTCTTGCTTTGTGTACGACGACGCGATTTAGCGGCTTTTCCAGACTTTGCGTCGTCCTCATCAGTCTGAGGCTCTAAAAAATCATCAATATCGCCGTCATCTGTCAGCAGTAAGTCCTCTTCCTCCTCGATTAATAAGAGTTCTTCTTCGATATCAGGCGGATTCATCATTTCTAGGTCAGGCCGATATTTAATATCGAGTACGTTGTTAGCCTGGTTCATGCCGCGTTCCTCATGCTCCTTGCAGAATCAATTACTCAAGATGTACTTGCTGCTCTTGTGAGCGAGCAATTTTTTCACCAAACATAGGCTGTTGGGTAATTTGCCTATGATAATTCAGGTTTTTCAGCTTCTACATTTTTATTTTGTAGATGTTCTCACTTTCTTTGTTAGTTTCACTGGCTGTGATTATCTATCAGAAAGTAAGATTTATCGCTGTTACTGGCTTAAACAATTTCTGATTAATTTAGTAAACAATCAGATGCTCTTTAATCGAGAATTTAGTCATTATTGACATTAAGGGTGTGTCTTTTGGGTTATTTACCTGCTAAGACTCTTCCGATTGTAGCCTGTTTCACAGAAATTGCACTCTTTTTGTGTTTTGCTCACCAGTCTACTGATCAAGATGCAGCCACTTTTATCAAAATGACATTAATGTTGGTGGTCAAACCATTAAATCTTTTCGGAAAATTTTTGGTTTGGCAGTGGCTTTGTCTTTAAATTGAAATGTAGGCAGATTTACCCTTGGCTATCATTTGAGATTTAACAATTTTTCCATAGCGACAGAAAATGGGAGTCCCATTCCAGTTAACAGTGTTCATGCACCCATGTTGAGCATTCCTTCGTAAATTTTTGATTTAAGACAGAAAAGCTCTGTTGGTCTGTGGGTACATGGAGCGATAGTGCAACCTTCATGAATCTTATTTTCTGGCCATAAGCTTTTTATATGCTATGCCAATTACCCGAACTAGGAGTTAAGGTTTTGACGAATTTAGCCGATTGGGGGATGAATTGATTGCCAATTCTTTCCGACCTTATTAAAACATTAGCGCACTGCGAAGATTTCCACCCTATGCAACTTGACAAACTGTTCTTATTGTATACAATGCTATTTTAATCATGGGATAAATAATTTGTCATTGGTTATGCTTAACTATTTACTTACTGATGAAAAAACTGCATTGAATACATTCAATATAATATTTTTACCATAAAGGTATATGAAGATATTAGCAAATATTTCTAGCTTTCTGATCTGAATAATTTTATACTGACTATCTTTGTTGTCCTATTCTATCTAAATTATACATTTAGTGTAGTTTTTATACTTAATCTTGTATGAGAAATTACTTTTATTTTGTTAGGTGAGAGGCAAAATTAAACACCTGTTGACTATGTTAGTAAAGGATGTTAATTGTTTCCTCTGCTTAATACCTAACGAATTATATTTCCTCAAGCCAGTGAAAACTTTTAAATGTCTAAATCGGTGAGGTTAAGTTTAGAACCGTAAGTTTCGATAAATTCCCGTCTAGGTGCAACGCGATCGCCCATTAAAATGGTAAAAATTCGATCTGCTTCGGCCGCGTCTTCTATTTCCACTTGTTTGAGGGTTCTAGTTTCTGGGTTCATGGTTGTTGTCCACAGTTGTTCGGGCATCATTTCCCCTAAACCTTTAAATCGCTGAATGGTATAGTTAGCGTTAGCGGGTAAAGTGGCGATGTGTTGTTGCAATTCCCGATCACTATAGCAATATTGGTAATTTTTACCCCTTTCTACTTTATACAGTGGTGGACAAGCTATGTAAATGAAACCTTGTTCAATCAGTGATCTTTGATAACGGTAGAAAAACGTTAATAACAGAGTCCGAATGTGCGCCCCATCTACATCAGCATCAGTCATAATCACTACACGATGATACCGTAATTGTGAGGAATCGAATTCTTCACCTTTAACGCCTAAACCTAGTGCTGTAATTAAAGATTGAACTTCATTATTTTTATAGATTTTCGCGTCGTCGGTTTTTTCAATGTTAAGAATTTTACCACGTAGAGGTAGAATTGCTTGAGTTCGGCGATCGCGTCCTTGTTTGGCACTATTGTGAACAAAAATCCCCGCACCTAAAGCAAAGTTGTGAGTATTGGGAACTTCGAGATCATAGACATCATAGCGTTCCTCTAATTTCTCCACACTCACCACACGGTGATTATAGTTTTTCACTGCTTCCCTAGCTACAGATGGCCGACCTTGATAATAACGGTCACAAAACGTATCCCATCTTAACAAAGATTTATCTTTTTTAAATCTGCGATAGGTTTCATAAGTGTCCACATCTATGAAACCAGTTTCCATATCTAATTGCTTCAAAACGGCAATAGTTTTATTGAAATAGGTTTCATGTAAAGCTCTTTTACGTTTTTCCCGAAACTCATAGGTCCATTGTTCCTGAGTTTTCTGACTGCGCCAAGTACGTAATTCTTCGTCCTCCCATTGTTTTTTCGCTAACTCAGATAATACTTGACGCGCTTGAGAATTATTAGCGAAATACTCCTTCACTCGTTGAGATTGAGCCAATCTATTAGCTTCATCACCCCAATATTCTTGTTGTGCTTGATTTAACATCTCACTATTTTCTCGGCGGTAGTCTTCATTAGCTTCATAAAATTCCCTCCATTTAGCCGTCATAAATTCCTTATATGCTTCATTTTCCCATTGAGCCTTAGCTTGTGCCGAAAGAATTTGACGAGTTTTTTCGTCACGCATTCGTTCGCTCATAAAAGCGCGAAACTCAGGACTTTGATGAACTTGACGACTTTTTTCAATCACATCAGGACGATGGAGAGTTTTTTCAATGTGTTGACGATGCAGTTCTAAATGTGCATCAGGAGTCATCCGCTTGATGTTGGTAGGGTCATTATTGCGCTTATTGAAATCAACATGATGACGATGACTACCATCAGAAGAAGGATAAACCCCATGTTCAAGATTATAAAAATCAGCTAACAGGTGAGTGTAGATCCATTTATCATTTAAAGGATTCCAAACCATTTCATAGCCGTTAAGACCTTGACCGCGTTCATTTTTTTGAGATATTTTGCGATACAAAGGCATTAAAGAATCTTGGGGAGTAAGTAAAGCTGCTGCTTTGTAAGTACCATCACGTAACATAAACCGATGATCAGGAGTACAGATTAAAATTTCTCCATTATCTAATGTTACTTTTACGACTTCAGCATTAGCCTTAGTCATGCGGACATTGATGATTTTTTCGACCCCAATATTGCCGCTATCCCTCATTGTGTAACAGTAATGTTCTTTTCCTGCTTCCTGTTCTGCAATCAGTTCTATGAACGTAATATTACGTCCATCTGTAAGTGAAATTACTGTGTCGCCAAACCAACAACCGCCAGCACTATCGCCTTCGACGATGAATATCTCCGATTCAGCGGGGTCACGAGAGCTACAATCAGCTAATTTACCGGGTAAAGGGGATGATTCGAGTACAGATTTTCTTCTAACTAACTCTCTTGCATGGCGAGCAGCTTCAGCAGCCTTAAATGCTTGAATAGCTTTATCTAAAATGGAGTCAGCAATACCGGGATGAAACTCTAGGTATTCGGTGAGAACTTCCCCCACCAGAGAGTCAACAATACCACGAACTTCCGTATTACCAAGTTTAGTTTTAGTTTGACCTTCAAACTCAGGATCAGGTACTTTCACAGAAATAACTGCGGTTAAACCTTCCCGGACGTGTTCACCACTGAGGTTAGATTCATTTTCTTTAATCTTGTTTCGTTTACGGGCGATCGCATTTAAAGTTCTAGTTAAAACCGCCTTTAAACCTTCTAAATGAGTACCACCATCAATAGTACGGATATTATTAGCAAAACCTAATACATTATCAGTATAAGCATCTGTACACCATTGTAGAGAAACTTCAACCTGGACATTATTCTTTTCGCCTTGGACATAAATAATTTCTTCATGTAGAGGCTGTTTCTCTCGATTCATGTAGGCGATATACTCCTTAATACCGCCCTTATATTCATAAGATTCTACCTTGGGTGTATCACTTTTGAGTAATTCTAAACGGTGATCGGTAAAAGTAATTTTTACACCTGCATTCAGATAAGCTAATTCTCGTAACCTACCAGCCAAAGTGATGAAATCAAACTCAGTACCGCCAGTAAAAATTTGTTCATCAGGCTTAAACTTAACAGAAGTTCCTGTTCTAGTTTCCTGATCAGGTGTAGCTTGTAAATCAGTAACAGGTACACCCCGTTCATACCTTTGGAGATGTACCTTTTGATCACGCCAAACAGTAACTTCCACAAACTCAGATAGGGCGTTAACAACAGAAATACCCACACCGTGTAAACCACCAGATACCTTGTAACCGCCGCCACCAAACTTTCCCCCAGCATGGAGAACAGTTAAAACAGTTTCCAAAGCTGACTTACCTGTTTTGGGGTGAATATCCGTAGGAATACCCCGACCATCATCTGTAACCGTACAAGAACCATCAGCATTAATATCTATCTCGATATGGGTACAATGACCCGCTAAAGCCTCATCAACAGAATTGTCAACTACCTCGTAAACTAAATGATGAAGTCCTCGCGGTCCAGTAGTACCAATATACATCCCTGGGCGCTTGCGGACGGCTTCCAGACCTTCCAGAACCTGAATCTGATCGGCGCTGTAACTGCTCGTCATGAAAATTCTCCTGATATTTGGGTTAAAAATAGCCAAATGGCTATAAAATTCAAAATCACCCCAAGATTATAACATAAAAGCCTTGATGCCGTCTTGAGAGTGATTTCATGAGAAGTTTATACAGGGATTGCAACCCTTAAACAATAAGAATAATAAAGTTAATTTTAAATTCTCAATTCTAAATTCTGAAAATGACTAAATTAATTGTTATTTGTGGAGCGACAGCAACGGGTAAATCTGGGTTAGCCTTGAGTATAGCCCAAAGACTGAATTCTGTAATTTTGAGTGCTGATTCCAGACAAGTATACCGTGAATTTGACATTGGCACAGCTAAACCGACGTTAGAAGAACAGAAAATAGTTCCTCATTACTTGATAGATGTATGTGAACCTACCGAAACAATGACAGTAGCAGACTATCAGGAGGAAACACAAAAGTTAATTAATAGTTTGGGAGGTGTGGGAGGTTCTCCATTACTGTTAGTAGGTGGTACAGGTTTATACATTCGTTCCATTGTGCAAGGGATGAAAATTCCCAGAGTTGCACCACAACCAGAATTGAGATCGCAACTTGAAGAAATAGGACAACATCAACTTTACCCGATGTTACAACAAGTTGATCCTATAGCTGCCCAAAAAATTCACCCCAATGACTTAGTAAGAACATTAAGAGCATTAGAAGTTTACTATGTTACAGGTTCTCCCATGTCAGAACAACAAGGAGAAAACCCTCCAAGTTATCCAATTTTGCAGATTTACTTAGACTGTGAACCAGAAAGTTTAGATATAAGAATTCGTCAACGCACAGAAAAAATGATAGCAAATGGTTTAGTAAGTGAAGTTGAATATTTATGCCAAAAATATAGTGTTAACTTGCCATTATTGAACACTTTAGGTTATCAAGAAATAAAACAATATTTAGCAGGAGAAATTAACTTAGAAGCAGCAATAGATTTAATTGCTATACACACCAGACAATTTGCAAAACGTCAAAGGACTTGGTTTAGACAAACTCCTAATCTTGAACATTTCCATATTAATAATGTAAATTTATTAGAAGATATTTGGCAGAGAGTACAGGAATTTGTGATAGATTAATTATCAACAGAAACTTGAAATATTTATGCCACAAAAATGAATATATTTTCCAGGGTGATAATTTTTTTTAGTGGTCTAATTTTCGTAGGTGTTGGTATTTTTTTAATAATTCATTGTAGTGAGAAGATAAACTTATTCAGAAAACATAAACAACAAAGAATAGGTGAAATAAAACCTGGCAAAAAAGTATTTATTAGTGGTTATATTGGACAACATAAAAAATTAATCAAAAGTCCAATTACTAATAAACCTTGTGCAGCATGGGAAGTTTATGTTTATACTTCATCTAGTACCAAGTCCAAAGTAGGTTATAGAAAAGTAATTCTTTTATACTTATCATCAGATCAGTCTTTAACCTTAACAGATAGAGTTAATAAAATTGATATATTTCCAGAAAAAACATCCTCATTTACTATGTTTTTAGGAAGAATGTTAGAATCAGTTTTCCAGATTTCTAAAAGTCCGAATTTTATGGATCATCAGAATTTCCTTTCTGAATTCAGTGATCCGCAAACATTGAAGTTTTTAAGATTAAACAACTTTAATCAACTCAACTATTTAGGTTTACGTCGTCAATTAACAGTAGTGGAAAAAATCTTAATTCCTGGGGATAAACTATATGTGTGGGGAGAAGCGATGAGACATGAAAATAAAACAGTGATTAATGCGAAATTGATATCAGATACAATGAAATGGCAAATATTAATCTTGATAATGTTGTTATTTATAGGTTTAATAATTTTGGTTGTAGGGTTAGGGATGTGTCAGAAATTGTTTATTTATTAAACATCCACATCCCATATTATCAGAAAACCTAAATAAACAAACTAGGAGAAACCTTAAAATATGCTCCCAAAGTTTTAGCTTGTGCTTTACTAATAGAACGTTTACCATTAACCATTTCCGAAACCACACCACTACTAGAACCGAGAATACGAACTAAATCAGCTTGACGAAGGCCGCTAGATTCCATGATATGTTGTAAAATTTCATGAGGTGTAGATTTATCCATTGGATAATGTTCTTCCTCATAATCTTCAATTAGTTTCACAAGCAATTTATCTAACTTTCGCTCATCTGGAGTCAGATTTTTTTTAAAAGTTAGAAATTCAGCAACTTTTAAAAGACGTTCATATTCTTCTTCTGTTTCAATTACTTGAGGAGCGATTTCTGCTAGTAATTGACTATAGGTTTTATCGTCAAAAGTAATCGTCATTTTTCCATTTATTTTTACTATATTCAGCGTGAGTTAGCAAGTATTTGTAGAAAACCTTCTGTGTTTCATAATTAATCCCAACAATTAAACGGTAATTATTACCTTTGATATTGAAAACAGTAAAATTACCAACCGCTTCAGCATCACGGTAAACTTTACGCACATCCTCTAAATTTTGCCATTCAGATTTCTTAACAGTTGTATTCCAATCTTCAATTTGTTTTTTGATATCTGGATATTTTGCTGCATCATTGCGGAGGGTGCGAATGGAAATAAGGTGCATAAAAAATTTTTGGTTTGAATTTTATGTTTGGTTTAAATTTGTTGTTATTCATAAATTGACTGGCAGGTCTTTTTATAATGTGCAAATTAATTCTCTCTAAATGAGAGCAAATTGTCAAGAGTCAATCACGACTCACGAAAAATCCCTCAAAAACCTCTTCCCTTCGCTTCCTTCGTGTCTTCGTGGTTAAATCTCTAAAAACTCCAAAAAAACCCAAAAACCCTCTTCCCTCCGCGTCCTCTGCGTCTCTGCGGTTAATTCCTCAAAAACCTTGACACCCAACGACAACCAACGTATAATACACATCAAATAGAAGGGGAGTAGCTACTGGCAAAAAAGCCAGTGTATCTGGATCAACATACTGGTGATGAGCCTGGTTCAGATAGCAAACAAAGAATTTGAAAGCGAGACCTTCACTGAGTTCACACAGAAAAAGTGTGTGAGCTTCGGTGAAGTCGTGAAAACACTCCTAAGAAGCTCCACACAGGTAAAAAATCCTCAAGGAGCAAAAAGAGTGTTATCAGCCTTTACCGCAGGTTTATTATTAATTACAATATCCGAACTAGGGGATAAAACCTTTTTTATCGCCGTTATCTTATCCATGCAGCACTCCAGAAAAATAGTATTTGCGGGAGTGACAGCAGCTTTAGCAGCAATGACAGTATTATCAGTAATATTCGGGCAAATACTGTCAGTATTAACACAAGGATCAGAAATTTATGTAAAATATGCAGAAATAGTATTATTTATAGCCTTTGGGTTAAAACTGCTTTATGATGGCTGGAAAATGCCGAATAAAGCCGATGATGAGGTAATAGACGAAGCAAGAGAAGCAGTAGAAAAAGCAGAAATAGACAACCAGAAAAAAAGCCCCTGGTCAATATTACTGAAATCATTTGTATTAACATTTATAGCTGAATGGGGCGATCGCACCCAAATAGCCACCATAGCCTTAGCAGCAAGTAACAACGCCATAGGTGTGACATTGGGTGCAGTGTTAGGACACGCAATATGTGCAGCGATCGCCGTCATTGGTGGTAAATTGATAGCAGGTAAAATCTCAGAAAAACAAATAACCCTGTTGGGCGGCCTATTATTTATCATCTTCGGAATAGTAGCTGCCATAGAACTCAGTTAACAGTTAACAGTTAACAGTTAACAGTTAACAGTGATCACTGACCTGGTTTACTTTCTGGTGATGGAGTAGAAGCAGGACTAGAGATAGCAGCGGCCTTATTAATTTCATCCTTATACTCAGCAGGAGCTAAACCCAAAGCATTATCAAACAAAGGTTTAGCTTCATCTGTTTTACCCTGTTCCTTTAGAAACATCGCCTTAGCTAAAACAGGGCGGAAATCTTGAGGATCTTTCTTAATAGCTTCATCGTATACAGAAATAGCTTTGGTATCATTTTTTTGTACAGCGTAGACACTACCCAAAAGTACCTGTACAGCAATCACATCAACACTACCTGGTTGCAGTGAATTAGCTTGATTAGCGGTAGAGAGAGTATCTTGTAAAATACCGATAGCAGCCTCTGGGCGATTTTGACTCAATTGTAAATTCACCATACCCTGTAAAGCCTTGAGATCCCCAGGCTGGGTAGATAAAATAGTGCGATAGGTTTGGGCTGCACCCTCCTTATCACCGATTTGCTGCTTTGCTTGAGCTAGTAATACTCCATATTCAGTTTGTTGAGGGTTTAACTTTGCCAACTTTTCCAAAGGCGTAATTACCGCTTGAATATCAGCATTTTCAACTTTATTGTTTTCCTTTTGGGCTAGTAGCTGTAACCGAGTTTGTACCAAACCTTTCAGTGCAGTTTGATTTTCTGGTTCACGTTGTAAAACCAGTTCATAACCACGAATTGTATCTTCTAACTTAGAATTATCCTGAGCAGAAGTATTAGTTGCATCCTGAGCAGCGGTTTCTGCTGCTGGTGGAGAACTATTCAAAGCGCCCAGAATAGGAATGAGAGAAACGCCTAGAAAAGCCGTCACTGCTAAAAGTAAAACAACCCGAACCATCCACTTATTACGTGATTGAGTCACAATTTTTTTTCCTTTGGTGAATTTTAAAAATGCTTGTCGCCCCCATACTCTGTCCCCTATTCCCTATTCCCTGTTCCCTATTCCCTATTCCCTGTCCCCTGATAACTAACGTCAAGTTTCCGTATTTAAACTAATCACAAGATTAAGATTTTGCAAAAGTTTGCGGAATACGGTAGTTTGACTGTGAACTTTATAACAAAATAATTATCTAGACTGCTAAAGTAAGTGATGACTTTAGGAGGATCATTCAGAATTGTAGCTATGCTATGCTTCCGAAACCAGAGTTAAGGCGCTAAATGAAACATTTAGTCTCTAAATGCGAAATTTCGCGCCTTTGTGTTTGCACAGTCACTCTAGAATGGCTAGATTGAAAGGAAATATACTTTAATCAGCCATAGAAACTTTGTTTCTATCTGCCTTTGTCAAATCCCATCATGGGATATGTCTCCGCCTGAAGGAGTTTTTATGACTTCCGACCTGATGCCATCTTCTGAATCCTCCAATTCTACAGCCTCTAACCAGGCTACAAACAAAATTGACTTAACCTCTAAGTCACCGAAACCGGAAAATTCCCTTGCTAAATCTAGCGAGAATGATAATAACGGTAATGCGGCTCAACGACAACAACCTATTCCCCCTCCGAGTGAACCATTGCAATATCGAGCAATTGGCCTAGTTCGGGGGTCTTATCGTGCCAGTAGTGAACAGTTTACACAAGGAACGCTGGTGACGGCTGATGGTGTGGAACTAAACGCCGTTCTTTTGGGGCGGATCATGAGTTTAGTTAAAAATCATCTAGATTTAGAACAACAACACCTGTGGGTAGTTTATCCGCGTACCAGACAGGAAAATGATTCACTGCATATCCAAATTGTGGGAGTTTGGGAACCAGAAAATCTGGCGAAAACCTCTAGCGATGAAGATGGTAAAAGTGCCAATTCTCCAGCTGTAGAAAAAACTGAGAATACTGCTACAAAAAAACCTGGTCGTCCAAAAGCGACTAAGGAAGTAACGCCCCCAGCACCAAAAGTCTCATCCGATATCCCCGATGGGAACTTTTCTGTACGTGGTGAGGTTGTTTACCAATCCTTTGAAGGTAAGAGTTTGGTAGTGAAAATTAAACAAGCTCCACGCAAACCAACTGATAAGGCTAAATATTTTAAGTTGAAAATGCAGGGTGTGTTACCTACTAAAGCTGTGGGTAAGTTTTGGGACTTCCAAGTTAAGCGCGAAGCTGATGTCTTGATGATAGAAAGTGCAGAGGCGATCGCCGACCTACCCAAAAAACGCAAACCACCCATCAAAGGTGGACCCCGTGCAGGTGGTAGACCACCCGGTAAAAAGCCATTTAGACGTAGTGCTGATGGTTCATCACGTCCCGTCAAAAAAATTGGGGATGTGGTCGCAGGTGCTAAACCTGTACCAAAAACCCCTGCTCCCAAACCAGTAAAAAAACCAAAACCACAAGAATAGGTAACTGGTAATGGGTAATTGGTAATTGGTAATTGTGAATACACTTTTACCAATCACCAAAATTAAAAGTCTGTCCAGCGGTCTTGGGGTAAAAATGCTCTGTCCATTGGGATAGGTGCTACTGGTTCGGTGAGGGTAAATGTGCCAGCTTGTATCCACTGTTTTAACTCTTGGGCTACTTGTCTGGAGAGAAACAAACTAGCTAAAGGAGCAACTCGTACCGCTTTACCCTCAATGGGAATACGTCCTGATTTGAGTTGAGCATAACTGACTAACCCAAAGGTAGGACGCACCCGACGAGGGATAGAAAAATCTACTATTGGTGCTACTAAGTCTTGATCTTGGACTGCACAGCGTTCTACAACGGTTTCGTTTAATACTGGGAGGGGAATACCTACCCCCAACATTAAAGAAGGTCCATAACTTTTGAAGTAACAACCCCTAACCCAGCGAGATTCCATTTGTTTAGCATCCCCAATTAAAGCTAAAGTGGCTGATGGTCCAATGGGTGTACGGTTTTCTAAACGCTTTTGTAATGGAAAATGCTGTGTTCCTTCCCACGCTACATAACCTATTCCACCACCTAAAAATATTTTTGTGCCGATCCCCACAAGTTGTAAATCAGGATCGTTCATTAAGGGAGAAATTGCCCCTGGGTTAGAATATACTGCATTACCTAAACGTGGTTGTAATGGTCCTAGATAAGTGTGTAGTGGGCGATCGCCTCCGTTCACACCAACAATAAAATTTTGATAAAGGTTACGGGGATTATATAAATAAAATTGATTAATAGTTTCACGGGTAACGCTAGTTTCAAAAGTTGCCCTGGGGTAACAGTCGGTAACTTGTCCTAATGCTCTCACCTGTACCGGTTTACCTGCAAGCAAATCTTCAATTACATGACCACCACCACGTTCTCGCACCTCTTCCCCTTCTGTGGTTTCCGCTGCACAACTAGCACCCAAATATAAATCTACTGCCCCAAAACCAGAATATGCAGGAACTCCATCTAGCCAACAACGGCGAATCTTAATAGGTGGATCAGTATGTCCCAGGTTAATTATTGCCCCGCTGGACTCCATTGGTTCAAATGTGCCAGTGGTAATTACATCCACTTCTTTAGTTGTTTTAATAACTCCAACTTCTGCAACTCGTTTTTTTAATTCCTCAACTGTCCAAACTACAGCACGTTTATTGATAATTTTTTCGTTAATTTCGGCAATATTTCGCATTTTTAATTAATTTAAGGGAATAGGGAATAGGGAATAGGGAATAGGGAACAGAGGGAGAGGGTACAGGGAAAGAAAAGATTTTTACCAATTCATTCCCCATTCTTCATTCTAAATTCTAAATTCTAAATTCCCCATGCCCAATGCCCCATATTCAATTAAGCAACTTTTTCTTCTAAAGGTTTAAAAGTCTTTTTAGTTGCACCACAAATTGGACAACTCCAATCTTCGGGGATATCTGCAAAGGGTGTACCAGGTGCAATACCGGAATCAGGATCACCCATTACAGGATCATAAATCATACTGCATTGTCTACAAATCCATTTTTGAGTGGCAGGATCTTCACTAGCAACTCTGGTTACAGCTTCTCCACCATTTAACACTTCTAACGCTTCAGTGTAGCGGTCAGCATGATAGTTTTCAATGAATTTTAACAACCCAAAACGATGGGCAGCGGAACGAAATATATGAGCGTGTTCACTAGATTCTTGTGCTTGTTTGAGAAATTCCTCAGCAGCGGGGTTATCTCTATCTTGTTGGGCAGCGGCGGCAAACTCAGGATACATAGTAGTGTATTCATAGGTTTCCCCTTCAATAGCCAAAGACAAACAACGAGAGATAATTTCCCGTTTTTGTTCATCTGTTAAACTAGCTGCATCTTTAACAACCAATTCTGGGTGTAATAGCTCAAAGTGAGCAAAAGCGTGTTCTGTTTCCTGATCAGCGGTTTCCTTAAACAGTTTTGTTAAGTCTGAAAAACCCAATTTACGCGCTACATTGGCAAAAAACAAATATTTGCGATTTGCCATTGATTCACCACCGAAAGCGGCCTCTAAGTTTTGGAGTGTAGTAAAGTTTGACAAATCCATAATTTCTATCTATGTATCTATGAAGTGAAAAAGAATCGGAAAAACAGACTGGGAAGCTAGTTTAGTTGCTCCCAGGAAATTATAAAACTTAAATGTTAGCTAATGAGTATTGTTTATGTAAACTTTTGTCCTAAAATTAATTAAATTAATTTAACACAGAATTGATAATTGATAATTTACAAAAATATTTTTCTTCTTTTCACCCATCTTCTACTGACTTCTGTTATGTCTATCATATTTCCACTGTGAAGACTGCACCTTGAGGGTAATTATCTCTGACTGTAATTTTACCGCCATGAGCTTCAATAGCCATTTTGCAAAATGCTAAACCCAAACCGATTTGATTTGTATTTTGGGCTACATCTCCTATTTCATACTTTTCAAAAATTTTTGTTTGTATTTCTTTTCTAATTCCTGATCCAAAATCGGCAATTTCAACTTTTACAGAATTATTATTCACTTGGCTGGCACTAATCATAATTTGACTATCAGATGGGGAAAATTTAATGGCATTGGCGATGAGGTTATGGATAATTCGCCGAAATATAGGTTCATCTACACTAACAATTAAATTATGATCAAAAGTTTTATTGATCAATTGAATTTTTTTTGTTTCGGCAATATTAGTAAATTCTTCTAAAACGGAATTACATAAATGATAGATGTTAGTTGGTAAATAATTAAGAATCATTTTTCTAGATTCTAATTTAGACATCACCAGTAAACTATCAATAATTTCCTGGATATCCTGCCCTGATTTAATAATTGAACTCAGTTTTTGCTGTCTTTTATCTGCTCCAATTTGTGGATAATTTAAAACTAGATCAGCCGATAATGTCATGCCTGTAATATAATTTCTCAAGTCATGTACAATCATGTTTAGCATATCTTTTTGCCACTTGAGTAATTCTTGCAATTGATCATAGTGGCATTTAATTCTTAACATAGAATTAATTCTGGCTCGTAATTCTAGAGCATTGATAGGTTTACTGATAAAATCATCTGCTCCTGCGGCTAAACATTTAGCTAAATCTTCCTTAGAAGTAAGTGCAGTCACTATAATAATAGGTACTGACTGCCAGAGAGAGTTACTTTTTATTAATTTGCAAGCTTGTAAACCATCCATTTCTGGCATCATCACATCCATTAATATCACATCTGGTTGAAATTTTGCCAAAGAAGAAATAGCTTTTTGACCATTTTGAGCATAAAAAAGTTGGTAATTCTCTTGATAGAGAAAAGTTTCAATAACATCGAAGTTATTTGGTTCGTCATCTACGACTAAAATAGAAAAAAAATCTTTCATATTGAGGTTGTTTAAATTTATTCAAAAGATTATTCAAAAGATTATTCAAAAGATTATTCAAAATAAAAATAATCCAGTTTTTTTGAGAGGTTAAATCAATTCATATTGACTGATGTTGTAATAATTTTTCAATCATAGCTGCAAGTTGTTTTAATCTTACTGGTTTGGTTAAATATTCATTTGCTCCAGCTTGTAAACATTTTTCTTGATCTCCTGGCATGGCTAAACCAGTCAAGGCAATAATAGGGATATCTTGGCAATTTGGATCACTACGAATTAAACGAGTAGCTTCTATTCCATCCATTTTTGGCATTTGAATATCCATCAAGATTAAATCAGGTATATTGGTTTTAGTTAAGGCGATCGCGTCTGTACCATTTTGAGCAACTAATAAACGATAACCACGACTTTCTAAATAGTTGTAAATAGTATCAATATTAGCTTCATTATCTTCCACAATTAAAATCAAATGGGATTCTTTTTCTGTGGTGATATTTTTGCTAATATTGATGGAGTTTATATCAATATTCGGTGTAATAGGTTGACTGAGTTTATGAATTACATCATGAAACTTTTGGCGATTAATTGGTTTAACTAAATACTCTGTTGCCCCTAATTCTAAACCATGTGATTTTTCATCAACTACAGAAACAATAATTACAGGAATAGATTGAGTCTCAGGATGAGATTTGATACTTGTTAATACTTCCCAACCGGAAATATTAGGTAATAGAATATCCAAAATTATTAATGCTGGTTTGTAGGAAATAATTTGTGATATTGCACCTTCTCCTTGGGGATAAATAACTGCTTCCATGCCAATTTCATCCAAGTAGCGTTTTACTTGTTCCGCTGCTGTTGGTGTATCTTCAATAATTAAAACTTTTTTATTTTCTGGTGTTATGCTGCATTGGGGAAAACTAACAAGATGAGGTAGATTAGCAAATTTGGGTTGATAATAGGGTAATTTAACAGTAAAACAGCTACCTTTACCTAATTCACTATCAACAGAAACTACACCATTATGTAAATCAACTAAACGCCGTACCAAGGCTAAACCTAAACCAGTACCAGTATATTGACGACTTAATTTAGTATCTAATTGGACAAAAGGTAAAAATAGTTTACTCTGATCTTCTAAGGCAATACCAATACCTGTATCAATTACAGAAATAACCAAATTAGTATCTTCTTGTGTCACTGATAAACAGACACTACCACCTTCGGGAGTGAATTTAATGGCATTATTGAGTAAATTAATTAAAACTTGACAGATGCGGAGTTCATCAATAATTATTTGTCCCAAAATATCAGAGATATTTACAGTTAATTGAATATTTTTTTGTAGAGCTTGTTGGCGCACAAAAGGTAAAGTAGAATCAACTAAATGCTTAATTGATACTGGTTCTAACTGAAGTTCTAATTTCCCAGATTCAATTTTGGATAAATCAAGGATATCGTTAATTAATTCTAGTAAATGTCTACCGCTACGCTCAATAGTAGCAATTGCCTTTTCTTGTTGTGGGTTAATACTTCCAAAAACCGATTCTTGTAAACCTTCTGATAATCCTAAAATGGCATTGAGTGGAGTTCTTAATTCATGGCTCATATTCGCCAAAAATTCATCTTTTAACCTAGTGGCGCGTTGTAATTCTGCATTGGTTAAAATTAATCTTTCATTAATTTTAATTAATTCCTGTTCTGTTTGTTTACGACTGGTAATATCACTTTCTGAACCTACTACACGGACAACATTTCCCTGATCATCCCATAAAGCCTGACGGCGATCTAGCACCCACATATAAGAGCCATCTTTCCGTTTTACCCGATATTCTTCTTGGAAAAAAGGTGTTTTTAATGCCAGATGATCTCCCAGTGCAAGCATGATCCGATCATAATCATCCCGATGGATTAAATTTGACCATTCTTCTATACTTGAACCAATTTCATCATCTGCAAAGCCACGCATTTTTTTCCAACGAGTGGAATAAAAAACCTGATTTGTTCTTAAATTCCAATCCCAAATACCATCATTAGTACCCCTTAATGCTAATTCCCAACGTTCTTGGCTTTCTTTTAATTCTGCTGTTCTTTCCTCAACGTTGATCTCCAATTCTTGGTTAAGTTTTTCTAAAGCTGTCATTGCCTGTTGACGTTCTAATTCCGCTCCAACTCTGGCAGCAAATACTTTTAAAATTGCCACTATTCTTTCGGTATCTTTTAATGATTGATCATGCAATATACATAAGCTACCAACAGTTTCACCATCTGTAGAATGAATTGCCACACCAACATAACTTTCTGCACCTACTGATTTAAGAATTTCGTTAGGAAAGTCATGGGTGAGATTTTGAGAACAGCAAAATTCACCCTGTGTAATTGTTAAATAACAGGGCATTTCCTGGAGTATTCCAGAAATATTATTTTGCAATTTACCATCAGCCCAAAACGCCGCAGTTTGAAATTTTTCTTCGACTTTAGTAACGATGAGGGCATAACGAACACCTAAAAAACTAGCAATATATTTGAGTAGTAAAGTAAAACAATCTTTACCTGTGACAGTAGCCGCCCCTTCTACCAAAGCTTGCAGATCCGCCTGTGCTTGTCTTCGTTCTGTAATATCTAAGGCTACACCTTCAATAATTACCGATCCATCAGTGCGAGGACGAACTTTACCCCTAGAGTTGAACCAGCGAATTTTACCTTGAATATCTTTGATGCGATATTCATTATCAAATAATCCTACATTTTGGATAGCATTTTGTATAGTTTGTTTAAATTGTAGTACATCTTCGGGAATAATTCGGTTATATATTTCTGCCCAAGATAACAGTTGATAATTATTTCCTAATAGTTTGTTGGCAGATTTAGAAATATAAGGAATTTCTACTCTACCATCTCTATAGATAATCAATCTATAAGCATAACCATCAGCAATATTTTCTGCAATTGAAGAAAGTAATTCTTCCCTTTCTTGTAAGGAAATTTCTGATTTTTTACGTTGGCTAATGTCAGTAATTGTGCCAACATAACCAATTAATTCTTCATTATCTCCATGCTCTGGTACAGCTTGACCAAAAACCCAATTTATCATGTTGTCAGGTCTTTGAAAACGATATTCTAAAGAGAAATGTCTTTGATTTTGGGCGGCTAAATACCATGCTTGGGATACTTTTTCTCTGTCTTCTGGATGCAAAGCATTTAACCAACCTTTTCCCATTGCTTCTCCCTGGGAAAGTCCTGTAATTTGACACCAGCGATCATTAACATAAATATAATTACCTTGTTGATCTGTACGAAAAATACCAACTGGTACTGCTGCGGCTAAACTTGCATAACGTCTTTGACTTGCTCGCAATGCTTGTTCTGTACGTTGATGTTCTGCTAGTTCTAACTGTAGTTTTCTGTAAATATCTGCTTGTTGAATGGCGATCGCAATTTGTGTAGAAAGTTGTTCTAACAAGTTGACTTCTGATTCTTGCCAATTTCTGGGATGATATGTTTGGGTAGCACTTAATAAACCCCATAATTTTCCTTCTTGAACAATAGGAACAAGAATCTTAGCCCTAGTGTGAATTGTCTCTAATAATTCAATATGACAAGCAGATAAATTCGCTTGATAAATGTCAGGAATAACTCTTATTTTCCCCTTTACATAAAAATCTCTCCAGTTGCTTGCAAAACAAGGATCATGAATTACATGATTCAGTAAAGATTGTTGATTTATATGGATAGATTCGGCAACTATGACACCACTCCAATCAGGATTAAATTGATAGATAAATACCCGATCACAGTTTAAAAACGTTCTCACTTCTGTGACAATAGCATCTAATGTTGTTTGTAAGTCCAATGATGATCGGATCTTACTAGCGATGGAACTTAATAATTTTTCTTTTTCCGCTTGATTTTTTAATTCTACTGTCCGCTTTTGTACTTCTGTTTCTAATTCATGATGACGATTTTGCCAAAGTTCCCATTTTTCCTTTTCTAATAAAGAAACCTTCTCTTCTAAAATTTCGACAATTTTATATATCTCTGTGGGATTTAAACTTTGCAATATTTGACTTTGAGTGATAATTCCTACTAATTTAGTATCCTGATCAGTAACTACTAAGCGACTACAATTTTTTGCTTGCATCAAGGATCTTGCTTGCCATAAAGAATCATCAGGATATAGAGTAAACAGAGGACTACTCATGATTACTTCAGCTTTAATTTCGTTAAATGGTAAATCTAAAGATTGAAATTGAACTATATCCTTTTCTGTAACAATGCCAATGGCATCAGTATGATCATCTTCAGCTACAATTACTATCGAACTAACTTGGTTTTTTGCCATTAACTGTGTTAATTCTAATATCGAAGTTTTCAGTGTTGCATAAATAATTTGTTCAATCATCACTTCTGATACTAAGCGTGATCGTAGTAAATCCATTGGCTGCAAAATTTGGTGTAAACTTTGATATGTAATTAATCCTACAATTTGTTCCTGATCACCTACCAACGGTAAGTGACGGATATTATGATCATTAAATATTCTCAACACAGTAAATATATCTGTAAATTCCGATTGCTTTAATGTGATTACTGAATCAGTCATCACCTCAGCAATTTTCTTATCTGTCAGTTGTTCATTCTTAGCAATCAGATGGACAACATCCCTTTCAGTAAAAATCCCTAATAATTTATTGTCATTGACTACTAAAACACAACCTGAACGAGCCTGAGATAATACAAGTCTGTGATTCTCCTGGATGTTATTGTCTAAATTACAGCTTGATCTGGCCGCACTCATCTGTAAAACTACTTCAGCTATACTTGTCTCTGAAGAAACTATTAATGGATCACTGAGGATTACCTGTTCTAACCTTCCTATTCCCTGGGAGGAGACTGACACCATAATTATATAGATACAAATATCACATATATTATAAAATATTGTTAGCCATACTAACTATTAACCTATTAACCCTAATAATTAATTGTGCGCCACCACTATAAAATTATATGTAAACATACACATCACTAAGTAAATTAGATTTTAATATTTTTTGTATAACTACACGTAATTCATTAATGACTACAAGTAAATAATTATCCGGTTACTAATCTCAACTAACTCTGTACAAAGCCCCGTTATGCTAGTATAATTTAAAACTGTAATCAGTAAATAAAACTTGAAATTGCCAAGATACAGCAGTTTCCGAAGTTATGAAGTACACCCTGATTTATTTACTGTTCCCTGTTCCCTGTTCCCTGTTCCCTAAAACTAAAAAACTCTGTACCTCCTAAAACTAAAAAACTCTGTACCTCATAACAACGGGAAGCGCTGTAATTTTCAATGTTTACCTACTCAGTATCTTAGTATCTCAGTATTTTATCAAAAACAGCAATAATGAAAAAAACTGCCCTCATTACAGGTGTCACAGGTCAAGACGGCTACTATCTTAGTAAGTTACTACTGAGTCAAAACTACCAAGTCGTAGGACTCATTTCCCCCCACCGTCAACCAAACCTATCCAAACTAGGTACTATGGTAGACCAAATCAAACTTTATACCGTTGACTTACGGGATGCACAGGGTTTATTAACTGCTGTTGAACAACTACAACCCGATGAAATCTACAATTTAGCAGCACCCAGTTTTGTACCTGACTCCTGGGGTGATCCCTTGGGGACCTTAGACTTAATCACAGGAACAGCAACCAGATTATTAGACGCAATTCGTCAAGTTGGTTTATCTACCAGATTTTACCAGGCCAGTAGTTCGGAAATGTTTGGAGATGTCACCACTTCCCCCCAAGATGAAGACACCCCTTTCCGTCCTAAAAATCCTTACGCAGCGGCTAAATTACACGCTCACTGGACAATGGTACACCACCGACAGCGCTATGGTTTATTTGCTTGCAGTGGTATTTTATATAACCATGAATCACCTCTGCGCCCTCCTCAGTTTGTCACCAGAAAGGTAGCTTTAGCTGCTGCATCCATTAAACTGGGTTTAGCTCAAACTCTAGAAATGGGTAATTTAGAAGCTAAACGAGATTGGGGTTTTGCGGGTGATCACGTTAATGCTATGTGGCGAATGTTACAAGCTGATCAACCAGAAGAATATGTAATTGGTACTGGTGAACTCCACAGCGTCCGAGAATTAATCGCTACAGCTTTTGATTGTGTAGATTTAGACTGGGAAAAATATATAATCGTTAATACTAACCTATTTAGGGCAGATGAACATTTCCAATTAGTAGCAAACCCCAGTAAAGCGAAAAATAAATTAGGTTGGCAACCTCAAGTGAGTTTTGCACAACTTTTAGAAGATATGGTAAAAACCGATTTAGAAAATTTACAAAGTGGTAAAATTGCCCCCATTGGAAAATAATTTGGTAAGAATTCAGGAGTCAGGAGTCAGAAGTCAGAATGCTTATGAAATCAGGAATAGAGACAAGTGATATTTTCTAAAAATCATCATAATTTACTTGAAAAGCCTTTGTTATTCTGACTTAGAGTATTTTCTATCCTGAATCCTTACATAATTTGTTAAAACTTACAAAATCCCAATAACAGCAAGTGGTAAATAATCATTTATTCGTATTCTTAGAAATTTTTAGCCGTGAAGGTGGAATTCAATCTTATGTTAAAGATATTTTTCGCGCCTATTCAGGATTGAATCAAACTTACAAAGCCGATGTTTTCCTATTACGAGATAGTTCTGATTGTGTGAATCCCTTCACTTCGGAAAATTTAAAGTTTCATTATTTTAAAAGTAATTCTGCTCAATTTGGTAGGATAAAAATGGCTGCATCTATCCTCAAATATCTACTACAAAACCGCCCCCAACGAGTTTTTTGTGGTCATATTAAATTAGCAGGATTAATTCAAACTCTTTGTCAACCTTTGGGCATTCCCTACACAGTATTAACCTACGGAAAAGAAGTTTGGGGAACTCTGAAAAAATCAGAACAAAGTGCTTTAAATAATGCTACTTCTATTTGGACAATTAGCCGTTATAGTCGTTATCAGTCCTGTGCTGCTAATGGTATAAACCCCCAAAAAGTAGAAATGTTACCCTGTGCTATTGATGGTGATCAATTTACACCAGGAGAAAAATCACCTGACTTATTAGAAAAGTATGGGTTAAAAAATGCTAAAGTTTTAATGACCGTAGCTCGGTTATGGTCGGGAGACATTTATAAAGGTGTAGATGTCACAATCAGAGCTTTACCCAAAATTATCCAAGTCTTTCCAGATGTCAAATATCTAGTTATTGGTCGTGGTGATGACCAACCAAGATTAGCACAGTTAGCAGTAGATTTAGGAGTGAGCGATCGCGTCGTTTTTGCCGGCTTTGTCCCCACAGAAGCATTGATGTTACACTATCGTTTAGCAGATGCCTATATCATGCCTTCTCAAGAAGGTTTTGGTATTGTTTATCTAGAAGCAATGGCCTGTGGTGTTCCTGTGTTATCCGGTGATGCAGACGGTTCAGCCGATCCACTCCAAGATGGTAAACTAGGATGGCGAGTACCACACCGTGATCCAGATGCAGTAGCAACAGCTTGTTTA
>RDXV01000235.1 GCA_004292695.1 Nostocales cyanobacterium
AGCATCTATTCGTAACGCTTTAGTAGAAATCAAAAAAATCAATCTCAAAGAAAACAAAAAATCCTATTACATTAATAAGGATGAATGGGATACATGGTTGCAGGAAGAAATAGAACTAGCGATAGGTGATGCAAGCGTAGAAGTTAAAAATGGTATCTACACAGAATTTCAACTAGCAGAAATGGTAGATAAAAATAACATAATTTCCATTGCTTTACAATTTATAGAATTAACTTATATTCATTCTGTCAAAGACTTACCAAAAGCAATTACAGAAATTATCATTAAATTACCTGGTAGTGAAAAATGGCAATAAATATAAATATGTATAGTGTATGATATTGTATATAACATCTGCGTTTATTTGCGTTTAAAAATAAACTCCAAAATATACCGTAGGAATACCCGTACAAAATAATTACCTAAACATTGACAATAACGATAGGAATAGGTGTCTTTAATAAGGTAGGATGAAAATTAACACAAAGTAAAAATACCTTACTAGAGAATTATCATGACAGTCGCTGCAACTTTTGATTTAGATAGCTTAAATCAGAAATTTGAAACCGCTAGTCCTACAGAAATTTTAGCTTGGTCTGTGGAAAACATACCCACAGGTTTAGTACAAACCAGTGCGTTTAACGTTGATGACATCATTATCACCCACGTTCTTTATACTATACTCCAGCATCCAGTACCCGTTATTTTCCTCGATACTCTGTATCACTTCCAAGAAACTTTAGAATTAGTTGCTAAAGCAAAAGACCTATATAATTTAGACTTAAAGACTTACAAAGCACCCGATGTAAACACCCGTGAAGATTTTGCGGCTAAGTACGGTGAAGCATTATGGGATACAGATATTACCAAGTTTCACCAAATAACCAAAATTGAACCTTTAACAAGGGGTTTGGATGAACTAAACACCGTTGCATGGATTACTGGTCGTCGTCGTGACCAAGCTGTTACCCGTGCGAATATGCCTATTCTTGAATTAGATAACCAAGGAAGACTGAAAGTAAATCCTCTGGCTGCTTGGACACGTAAACAAAGCTGGGCTTATGTTGCAGAACACAAAGTAATTTATAATCCTTTGCATGATCAAGGATATCCTAGCATTGGCGATGAACCCATTACAACAAAAGTAGGCGAAGGTGAAGACGAACGCGCTGGACGTTGGAGAGGAACAGGTAAAACTGAGTGTGGTATTCACATTTAGTTGTTAGTCATGGGTCATTAGTCGTTAGTCATTAGTAAAGTTTTAAAAATGGCTAATTACTAATGACTAATATTTTGTATTTTTATTTTGTATTTTGTCAGAATCAGGATAACCAGGATTTCAGGATGTACAGGATGGGGTGTATAAATTATGTAATGGGATTTTGATATTGTGCTATCGCCAAAAAATTGAACACCCACAGAAAATATCTCTAAAAATTCTCTTACCTTCGTGTTCTTCGTGTCTTCGTGGTTAGTTAAAAAACCCTATATATATTGCGCCCACAGATTCCCACTCATAACATAAGCATACAACAATTTTTTCGCCTTGTCAAGACTAAACATCAAAAATTTGTTGTGCAAAGATCCCCGACTTCTATGATCAATAAACGAAGAATAGGTAAACAAGAAATCGGGGATCTGAAATATAGACAGATCAAACCTCAAGAGATGTTTCCGTATCTTCCAACTCAGGCAAAGATTCCTTGACTCTGCGTATAGGTAAATTTGCGATTAAAGCCGTCGTTCTTTGGTTACTTTCCAAAGAAAACTCCAAACCATCGGTTTCAATTTCTACATAACGACAGACAATTTCTAGGATTTCTTGGCGCATTTTTTCCAAAGTGGGCGCGTCTAAATCAGCCCGATCATGGGCGATAACGACTTGCAAACGGCGTTTAACTTCAGTGCGACTGGTGTCTGGTGTACGAACAAAAAGTCTTTCTAATAATTCAAGAATCATTGCTGGCTAGGTTATAAGGCGGGAACTGGAAAAAAAAATTAAACAATCTTTGTCCACAACAATTTCCGTAGACGGGAAAAAATGTTGTCGTTGGGGGAGTCAAGATCAAGAAATTCGACAGTTTCCCCTTCTAATCTACGAGCAATGTTTTCAAAGGCTAGAGAAGCCAAAGAAGGAGTTTCTGATAATACTAAAGGTTCGCCTCGGTTAGTAGAAACAATTACACGCTCGTCATCTGGAATAACCCCGATCAAGGGAATAGCAAGAAGTTCTTGGACATCCTGCACAGACATCATATCATTTGCCCGTACCATTGCCGGTCTAATACGGTTAATTATTAGGTTAATTTTTTTCACACCTTGGGCTTCTAATAATCCTACAACCCTGTCAGCGTCACGGACTGCGGAAATTTCCGGGGTGGTGACAATGAGTGCTTCTTTTGCTGGGGCGATCGCGTTTTTAAACCCCATTTCAATCCCCGCTGGACTATCAATCAATACATATTTATACTTTTGTGAGAGAGCATTAACCAAAATTTTCATTTGGTCAGGGGTGACAGAATCTTTGGTACGATTTTGAGCAGCGGGTAATAACACCAGGTTAGGTTGGCGTTTATCCTTAACCAAAGCCTGATCTAAACGACATTCTCTGGCTAACACTTCAACTGCTGTGTACACAATGCGGTTTTCTAAACCTAACAGCAAGTCTAAATTTCTTAATCCAAAATCCGCATCTACTAAGGCCACTTGTCGGCCTATTTTGGCTAAAGCCATACCTAAATTAGCGGAAACTGTGGTTTTACCCACTCCTCCTTTTCCAGAGGTAGTTACAATAATGCGACTCATAACAACAATTTTTTCAATCAGGGATGGTGGAAATAATACAATACTAAATATTTAGAGATATTTAGAAACTTTGGTTCATTTTACTTAAAGGTGTACGTGAAAAATCAGTAGCTTTAGCAATGCGAATTCCCTGGGGTGTGATATGTGCCACTTCTGGGAAAAACTGCGTCAGTGATTTTTCTGGCGCTCTTGCGACTGCATCAGCAATTCGTAATTGGGTGGGTTCCATTTGCAAGGCCATAATGAGACATTCTCTATTTCCTCCAGCACCAGCATGAGCTACCCCCCGTAACTTCCCCCAAATGAGAATATCACCATCTGCAACCACCATACCACCAGGGTTAACGTCTCCTAAGATAATCACAGTTCCAGGATGGCGAATTTCTGCACCGGATCTTACTGTCATTTCTAGGTAAAGTGCATCTGCTAAAGGTTTGGGTGTGGTGAGTACATCACTGTTAAAGGATGGTTGTAGCTGTACTTGTTCTACAGAATAACCCAAGGTACAAGCGGCGATCGCAGTTTGGCGACGACTGGTAGTAACGGATCTTAATTCTAACTTGACTGCTTGTAAAGTTTCCGCCAATTCTTGTAATTGTCTACTATCTAATAAACGGTCTTTTGCTACTAAATTCACCGTAGTATTTGCTGTTCTCAGGCGATCGCCACCATTTAAACGCTGCTGCATTTGTTGACAAATTTCTGACCAATTAGCCTCAGAAGCTGGTACTTCCGACTCACGGGGTAAAATCAAAGATAATTTCCCATTTTCGGTTTTAAATTGAACCTGGATATAATTATTTTTGGATTCTACTAATTCTAAATCATCACTATTCAAATCTAAATCTAAAATCAAATCAATTTCAGCAGTAGACACTTCTTGATTAGTATTTTCTGCTTGAATTGTAGAATCATCACTTTCAGATTTAGACGGAAAATCAGATGTTGTAATTTCTGACTTATTTTCTTGTAAATAATCCAAAACTGAATTTACATCCTGTTCAGAAATCACAGAATTATCATCATTATTATCATGATTTTCTGTATCTTTATTATTGGGCGTATCTTGATTTTCTGGATAAGAAAAAACAAATTCCGAATCAGGCATTTCAGAATTTTACTCCTTTTAATAATGGGTAATTGGAGAATTGAGAATTGAGAATTGAGAATGGGAAATTGAGAATGAAGAATTGGTAAAAATCTTTTCTTTCCCTATTCCCTATTCCCTCTTCCCTGTTTTAATGACTCAACCTTTGATAAACAGTAGCTAAACCATCAGCATTACCCACATTACCAGGGAATAAAACCACAGGTAAATTAGGGAATAGAGGATGATCAGATGGTGTAATTACCATCGAACAACCAGCTAAAATTTGACCTAACAATCTAGCAGAAGTTAACGCTAACCCTGTACTCAAAACATCATTAGAAGTAATACCACCCTTACTGATTAAAAAACCAATATCAGCAGGTAAACCCTTGACAATATCCATCAACAAACCGGAAACAGTCGCTCCAAAATCTAACCTAGTCTTCACATCCTTAAAAGTCAACTCTTGACGACTTGTATAAACAACTGGTGTTTTACCACTATCATGCACTTCCTGGACTTTTGCTAAAATTTCTCCTAACAACTTAGGTAATTCATTTACTCCATCATCAAGTAATCTACTCACATCAACTTCTATTCCTACCGTTCCCTCAACCTTTAATAATGATTCTAACTGTTGAGTGGTTTTTTTGACATGAGAACCAACAATAACTGCACCTGGTTTACCTCCCCGCACATATTCTGACATATTTTCAGCCGCAATGGGTTGGGGTGGTAAAGCTGCTAAAGCTGTTAATATACTAGCAGCGGAACGAAATAAAAAGCGTTTACCTTGACTAGCTGCGGTTAACAGGTCTTGAGCAAAAGTGTTAAGATCCTCTTGGGTTTCTCCGTCTACAACCGCACATTGATTATCATGTAGTTGCAATAATTTTTCTAAGCTACCTTCACGGATATCTGCAAGTAAAAATCTGGTGACATTATCTTCTGTAATTCTACCTTTGGTTTTTTCTTCTACATACTGGGGTAAGTAGCTGTAACTGTAACTAAAAACAGAATCTCGCGCAAATTCCGTTTCATGTACCGGAGTAGGAACACCATCAATAATCAGATAATGGATACTATCACGGGTAACTCTTCCCCCTTCAAAAAATGCCGGTACAAGAAAATGTGCATCAAAGGGTCCGAGTTCTGCGGCTATAACATCGGTTTCTATGGGATAATGACCCCGTAAAGTAGAGTCAGAACGACTAACCACCAGGAAATCAGTAATATTTTCCGCTTCTATGGCAATTTTCAAATTATGACAAACTTCTCTAGTGACATTTGCTGCATCCTCTGGAGTTAAGGAACGGGTGTTAGTTAAGATAAAGAAAATGGGAGCATCATCTTTTAAACCCAAACGTAAGGTTTCCACATCCCAACGCATCAGCAGTAAGCAACTGTGAACGGTCTGAGAACCAGTAGGATCATCATCTAATACAATTATTTTAGGTTGGGTGTTCATAGATATGGGTGGTAGATACTCTACATCTAAAATTTGTTCAATGGTATAAGGACAAGTTTGTAGGAAAACAACTACAGATTTGCATGAGAATAGTTACTAAAAATATAGTCAAATATTTCTAGCTTGGTAAGGCTTACACCTGACTGGGCTAACTACAAGCCTCTCTATTGAGTTTCTATCAAAGATA
>RDXV01000009.1 GCA_004292695.1 Nostocales cyanobacterium
AAGAGGGCAACCACAGGGGGTTTGCTTGCTTTCAATCAAGAGGGCAACCACAGGGGGTTTGCTTGCTTTCAATCAAGAGGGCAACCACAGGGGGTTTGCCCCTACTTGCTTTCTGTAAAATCAGCATCAATTACATCATCACCACTACCGGAAGGAGGTGTAGAACCACCACCGGGAGCTTCAGCACCAGGAGCAGCACCAGCATCACCGCCGGCTTGTTGATAGATATTGCTACCTACTGCAAACAGAGCTTGTTGCAATTCTGGTGTGAGTTTTTGAATTTGCTCATCATCTTCCTTCGCAACTGCTTCTTTCAGGTCTTTCACTAAACCTTGAACCTTGGTTTTATCAGCTTCAGGAACTTTATCACCTAATTCTTCCAATTGCTTCTCAGCTTGGTAAGCTAAAGAGTCAGCTTGGTTCTTACGCTCAATTTTTTCCCGACGTTCTTTATCTGCTGCGGCGTTTTTCTCAGCTTCGTTAACCATGCGTTCCACATCATTCTTATCTAAGGTGGAAGCACCGGTAATACTGATGGACTGTTCCTTACCAGTTCCTTTATCCTTCGCGGTGACATTCAAGATACCGTTAGCGTCAATATCAAAGGTAACTTCGATTTGGGGTACACCACGAGGAGCGGGAGGAATACCGTCTAAGCGGAAAGTTCCCAAACTCTTGTTATCGTTAGCAAATTCCCGTTCCCCTTGGAGTACGTGAATTTCTACATTGGTTTGACCATCTACCGCAGTGGAGAATACCTCTGATTTTTTGGTAGGAATGGTGGTGTTACGAGGAATAATCTTAGTCATGACTCCACCCAAGGTTTCCACACCCAAGGATAGAGGAGTTACGTCTAACAACAAGATACCTGTAACGTCACCTGCGAGTACACCAGCTTGGATAGCAGCACCTACAGCTACCACTTCATCAGGGTTAACGCTTTGGTTAGGGTCTTTACCTAATACCTTTTTAACTACTTCCTGAACTGCGGGAATACGGGTAGAACCACCAACTAAGACAACTTCGTCAATGTTGCTCTTGTTCAACTTCGCATCTTTAAGAGCATTTTCCACAGGAATGCGACAACGGTCAATTAAGTCAGCACAAAGTTCTTCAAACTTAGCACGGGTTAAGGTTGTATCCAGGTGTTTTGGTCCATCCTGGGTAGCGGTAATAAAGGGGAGGTTAATTTCTGCTTGGGTAACGCTAGAAAGTTCGATTTTCGCTTTTTCCGCTGCTTCGGTGAGACGTTGTAGAGCTTGTTTATCTTTACGGAGGTCTATACCTTCAACTTGTCTGAATTGTTCTGCTAAATAATCAACAATTTTTTTATCAAAGTCATCACCACCCAGGTGGGTATCACCGGATGTTGCTAATACTTCAAATACACCGTCACCAACTTCTAATACAGATACGTCGAATGTACCACCACCTAAGTCAAATACAAGGATGGTTTCATTACTCTTTTTATCAAAACCGTAAGCTAGGGATGCTGCGGTGGGTTCGTTGATAATCCGTAATACTTCAACACCTGCAATTTTACCAGCGTCTTTGGTTGCTTGACGTTGGGAGTCGTTAAAGTAAGCGGGAACGGTAATTACTGCTTGGGTAACGGTTTCACCCAAATATTTACTAGCATCTTCTACTAATTTGCGGAGAACCTTAGCGGAAATTTCTTCTGGTGCAAACTGCTTACCAGCACCGGGAGAGTCTAGTTTAACATTACCGCCACTGCTGAGGACTTTATAAGAAACTTCTGTAGCTTCGTTGGTAACTTCGTCAAAACGACGACCAATAAAGCGTTTTACTGAATAAAAGGTGTTTTCAGGGTTCATTACCGCTTGACGTTTAGCGATTTGACCTACTAGGTTATCGCCATTTTTCGCAAATGCGACTACAGAGGGGGTGGTTCTGAAACCTTCAGCGTTAGCGATAACGGTAGGTTTACCACCTTCCATTACTGCTACGCAGGAGTTAGTTGTTCCTAAGTCAATACCTACTACTTTTGCCATTTTAGCTTTTACTTCCGTATAAGTACAAATGAATGGGATTATAAAGGGCTATTTGTTTAAACCAACTGATTGAGATAGAGTAAACAGTCAGTCCAGCATGATTTGGCTGGTTTGGGGATAAAACCACAAGTTATGCTGATATATATACTGAACTTGTGTAGCCAGTCCATGAAGGGTGGTTTTCCGAACCTGGTAAGGGACGGTTATTTTTAAAGTTTGTTTTTAGTGGGTTCATGGATTGAACAGTTCTTACTGTAACTAATGTATGGGAATTAATACTTTTATGAATTGGGGTGAACCGTAATCTTTGAGTCGTATTTGCCGTCAAGGTGAGAGAATAGATGTTGAATGCAGATATCTGTGATGGTTAGTAATTGGTTAATTGTGGGGTGTGAAAGTTGTCTGCAAGTATAGAGAATTATGTAAGTTATTTTGTGTGAATGATATAATCAATCAATAAAACATGAGGTTAAGTTATATGCTAACTATCACACCTAGCCATACTAATAGTATTGTACTTAATCATATTTCTTGGCATACTTTTGAACAGATTTTATTAGAAACTGGTGATTCTCGTAATAACAGGTTTACTTATAATCAGGGAATTTTAGAAATTATGATTCCATTAATGCCTCATGAACATAATAAGAGATTGATAGAAAAGCTAATTGATACTTTAGTTGAAGAGTTAAATCTCAATGTTAAAAGCACTGGTTCTTTAACTTGTAAACGGGAAGATTTAGCTAGATGTGTAGAACCTGATTCTAGTTTCTATATTCAAAATGAACCAATTATGAGAAATAAAACCAGTTTAGATTTAACTCAAGATCCCCCACCTGATTTAGTAATAGAAGTTGATTATGCTAGTTCTTCTATTGATAAGTTACCGATTTATTTAGCTTTAGGTGTTCCCGAAGTGTGGCGTTTTGATCAACCTGTGATGCAAATTTATAGTTTATCTGATGGTCAATATGTTCCTTGTAATGGTTCACCTACTTTTGCTAATTTACCTTTAAATGCAGAAGTTCCTCGGTTTTTAGCTGCTAGTTTAGAAGTAGGTGAAATGGCGATGATTAAGAGTTTTCGGAGTTGGTTAAAAACGCAAATATCAGAGAATATCTGAATCAGGATGTCCAGAATTTTAGGATTTACAGGATAATTCTTAATTATTTTGTCTGAAGTGGCTAAACGCCACGCTGCGCGAACAGGATGTCTAGGATTTGAGGATTTACAGGATGGTTGTTGATAAATTGTCGTTAAGAATTTAAATTTTATAAAATAAAATTACACCAAGTAGTAAAAACATCAAATATAGAGTATAATTAAGATATAAAAGTTTGATATTTAGGACATTTAAAAATGTATCAAACAGATCCACCATTAGCGGCAAAAGAAACATTACCCACAATGTATGATCTGCCTAGCGAAGATCCAGAGGAGAAAGGTTTGCCGGATCAATTTCATTTATTACAACCACAATTATTAGCAGATACATTTCTTCCTCCTCATTATAAACAAGAGGAAATATTTACAGGAAGTGACATAAATCTGTATTTTGATTCTCGTCATCCATTGTGGTATAAACGCCCTGATTGGTTTGCAGTTTTGGGTGTTCCTTATTTGTATGAAAAAAGAGATTTGCGGTTAAGTTATGTAGTGTGGCAAGAATCTGTTAACCCTTATATTGTGATAGAGTTATTATCACCGGGAACGGAAAAAGAAGATTTAGGTCAAATATTGCGAGATGCGGAAAAACCACCTGGTAAATGGGAAGTTTACGAAAAGATTTTAAGAATACCTTATTACGCGATATTTGATCGTTACACATCTGAATTTATCATGTTTGAATTAACGGGCGATCGCTATATTGAAACTTTGCGATCTACACCTTCAGATGCTAATTCTCGTTTTTGGATTCCTGGGTTAGAATTAGGTTTAGGAATTTGGGAAGGTAGCTATAAAAATATCGAAATGCCTTGGTTACGATGGTATGATCAAAATGGTAATTGGGTATTAACTCCCACAGAACAGGAAAGAGAAAAAGCGGAACAAGAAAGACAGCGTGCAGAACAGGAAAGAGAACGTGCAGAACAAGAAAGAGAACGTGCAGAACAGGAAAGACAGAAAACAGAAAAATTAATTGCCCAATTGCGTGCTTTAGGTGTTGAACCTGAGATAGATTAAAATTCACATTTAGATCCCCGACTTCTTACTTTAAGCTTAGGTAAATAGTGTTAATTTATCAAAGAAGTCGGGGATCTTTAACTACTGTATGTTATTGTTTACCTACTTCTTGTTCTTCTCCTAAACGAGTAAAACGAATTTCTATTCTTCTTCTTGTTTGATCATCTTGTTTATTTTTCACAGGTGCAACTTCTGCTAATTTTCCATTGGGTAAGATTAATTGTGCAGCGGAATAAGCACGAAATGATAAACTTTTTAATCTACCTTGTTTGTTTTGAATATCACGCAATATTTTCACAACTGATAACGCACGCATTAAACCTAAATCTGCATTAGAACCTGATTGCAGTTTATTCACTGGAAATGTACCACTAACTACTTTTTCTAAATTGACATCTAAATTACTATTTGCATTACCATTAGGTGTTGCGTCTGTATGTCCAATAATTTCGACAACGTTAATACCATACTTATTGCTGGTAGTTTCTATTGCTGGTACTATGTCTCGGAAAATATAGCTTAACATTTTTGGTGGTATTTCTGCGCTACCTAGTGCAAATCTATAGTCACCTTGATCTTTAATGACTATAATTGGTGGTGCATCTGTGAGACGTTTTTGATTTGCTAATTCTATTTTTAAATTTGATAGTTCCTGTTCTAACGTTTTAATTTTTAAAGGTAAATTGACTACATTTTTGTCAGGTTTATTTTGTATAATATTCATCTGCGATATGATAATAGTTAAAAATAGAAATAACACTAATATCATAAACGCATTAGACATTAAATCAGTGAATGCTTGCCAAACGTTTAAATCTTCGTTATCTTCGGTATAGCGTGAACGACGTGTCATGAGTTCAATTTTTGAAATTTACTATTTTGAAATGATTATTCCTTATTTATATTGATATTTATGATTCTGGAGTTTTCATTGTCTGTCTGAGTTGGTTGATAGAAACTTTAGTATCCTGTAAGCGTTTATTGCATTCTTGAATATTTTTAATGATCATTTCTAAACCTTTTTTATTGATATTAGTTTGAGTATTGATACCTTTAATAATCATGTTATTCATTTTTTGGTATTCAGTGGTTGATTGTAAGTTATTCTTATCTAATAAGTTAATAATATCTACTTTTATTGTTTCCAATTTTAAGCTAAATTGATTAGTATATCCTTCAAAATTGTTGATTAAAGTCTGAAATTGTTGCTGATTATGATCAAGATTTTGGGAAATATTGGAATTAATGCGATCGCCTAATTTATCAAATGCTAAATTCATTTGTTCCGTGTTGTATTTGACAGAATCTAATAATTGATTTAAGGCAATTTGTTCTTGAGAAAAGTTAGAAATAAAGCGATCAACTAAATTATCAAATCCTAAATTCATCTGTTCTGTATGATGTTTCATAAACTCCAATAATTGATTTAGTGAAACATCTACATGACTTAAACTATCAGCTTTATCACTTATTTTAACTTCTAGTTGATCAAGTTTATTAATAGCTTCAGATAAAGTATTAGCACCTTGTTGGAGTTGAGGTATAATTTCACTTAATTGAATTTGATTATTTTGATGTAATCCTAATACTTCCACAGAAGTTTGATTAACACCTTTAATATCCTCACCCACACTAATTAAATTATTACTTAAACTCTCCATTTGTCCTAAGAGATTGAGAATTAAATCAGTTGTTTCAGCTAAACTTGCAGCAGATTCAGAAAACTTTTGTTGTGTATTACTCAAATCTACAGCAGCTAATGATAATTTTAATGGGAAATCACTTTGATTAAAATTGTCGGACGCATCTTTAAAAACTTGAGATGTTTGTTTCATTTCCATCATTGAATCTTGCCAATTATTTATTGAATATTTAAACTCATCCGCAGCACCAGAAATAGTTCCCGCAGCAGCATCAAATTTTTCATAAACTTGTCTTGCTAAATCCATAGTTTGTTTATTACCATCAACTATTTGCTGTGCTACCTTACCCATAGATTCTTCTACAGCTTCGCGCACTGTTTTACCAAAATTTGTTAAAAATTCATCTTGCTGGGATACCATTCTATTAACTATTTTATCCAGTCGCGTATCACCTTGTACTTCAGGAAGGTAAATATTATCTAGATAATCTTCCAAAGAACTCAACAAACGATATTTAGCAAGTCCACTATTAAAAATAAAATTGACTACCGTTAACAAAGCACTAAATAATAATCCTGTTAAACTGGTAGTAAAAGCAATACTCATTCCTTCCAATGGTTTATTTAATTCAGTAACTAAATTACTGATATCACTAGCATTAGTTTGATTAATTGTTTGACTGAGAGTAGATAAATTGATAGTGATACCTAAAAAAGTACCAAGTAACCCAAATGCTAACAATAAATTGGGTAATATTCGACATAAATAATCTATTTGTTCACAGGTGAATCCCTTGATTTTTTCCTGACTATAAACTTGATCAATTAAAGCTGTTGTGTTTACTTGTTCTACTTGTTTAGATGCTTGTTTAAATCTTTCCTCTAATGTTTCAATAATTTTTAACTTTTTCCCAGCAGCTTGTTGTTTAATCAATTTTTGAATTTTGTTACTCAAATTCATCAAGTATTTATAAAGAGATATGCGAAGAAAAATAGTAACGATAGATGGAAGAATAACGAGAACAACAGTGATAAAAATTAAATAAAGTGGTAGAGGTGGGAGCATAAAAATTACCTTTGGTAGTGCGAAATGTGGGTTAAAAGATATGAGTAGATAATAGTGCGTCAGACATTAGAAATAATTTAAGTCAACATATTCTGCATATCTAACGCACCATATATTTACAGTGGATATAAAAGAAAGATTCTTTGTCTTTCTCTTTCGTATTCTTCTGGAGTGATAAAACCGTCATCTAAATCTTGTTTTAGATGTTCTCATTCTTGTCGTCGTTTTAAACGATTATCAGAATTATCCACAGGAGAACTAACAACTATTTCCCCAACAATAGCTTTTTGATTTCTGATCTTATCTCTAGGTGCAAGAGAAGTTTGAGTTTTATTTTTAAACATCGCTTCCATCTTCTTCCAAAACCGATTAATCACCCCCTCTCTCACCGTGGGTTGAATATTATCTGGTGAAACATAGACTTTTTGGATATGGGGAAAATTCGGACTATCTTCGGGAATTCTTTTGAGTTTATCTGGAAATTGTCGCAGTTTAGGAAGATATTCATGATCCCATAATGTCGGATTATTTTGCATTTCTGCAATTGCATCATCTAATATTTTCTGCAAAGTATCCGCCATATTGCTGTTATTAGCTAAATCTTCTAAAGATTGCATCCAATTAGCACTGACAGCAGCAGTATAATAAGTATCTTGGAAAGAGTCATAATGTTGAAATTCTAATGCTTGATTTTGCTGATTTTCGTTTAATAATTCCAAAGCTAAACAGGGATAAAAAATATCCTCCAGTTGTTCCAATCTTCTCGCATCAGGGGGAACAATATCAGAAAAAGTAACGCGAGCATCATTATGTAAAAAAGATGTCCCAGAGTTTTGTTCTCTGATATATGGGTTTCGCATTCTTTCCAAACTACTAATTAATCGCAATGGAAAACCTGCATACTCATTAACAATTAAAATTTCATCATCTGCTTGAATTGCTTTTAAAACACTAGCATAAATTCCTAAATCCTGAGTGAGCAGTTTTTTAAACTCTGTTACATCTGTTTCATCTGTATCTTTATATCCGATTAGTTTACTACTTTTAGCAGGATCATCTCTAAAATAAGGATCATTCAAATTTAACCTTAGTAAAGGTTGAGCTTCCTGCATAATTTGTGTTAACCGAGTCGCACCTGCGGAGGAAGGATATTTTTTCATGAAGCGTTTAATTACAGAATTAACAATATTGCTACCACGAAAAGCAAATATTTTGACAACATTAGGATCAATTTCCTGTTTTATTTGCGAGTATGTAATCCGATCTCGATTTAGTAAAAATGTTAAGGATGGATCTTTACCCGTTGCTTCTGTAATAGCTGAACTTGCTCTGACTAATTGATCACGTAGATCATTTTCTGGTAACATTGTTTGATAACAAAGCTCTATATCTTCACTATCAAAAATTGCCTCCCCGCTCATTTCATCAAAATTCAATTGTTTTAATTCTCGTTCTTCTTTTTCATAAGCACTTTGTAAATCTTCGATTAAACTACTAAAAGCAGCAACTTGTTTTTCTCTTTCCTGAACGTGCTTCTGTAAAGAATTAATTATTTTCAGGGTTTCTTGTAGCACTGTTAAATCAAAATTATGTTTGATCAGTTTAGCAACTTCTGGAATAGCTTTTTTACATTCATCTTGAAACTGACTATTTTTACCAATCGGCACAAATTTATTTTCCAATTCTTCCATAACTTGATCGGCATTATTCCATTTTTTTTCTACATCTTCTATGCGTTTTGTTCCCCCAAAATCAGTGATTGATTCTTGCAAATCCCGTTGGTAATTATGTAATTCATGTTGCAATGCTTCCAACCAATTGCGAGTATTTCTGATAGAAAAGTTAGCTTCGGCTGGTGTGAGTAACCGAATTAAATAATCATCAATATTATTGCTCAGGTCTTTAGCAATTTTAGGAGCAGCTTGCATTATTTTTGTTAACCAAGAACCGCGAATACTTTCCGTTTCTCCTGGTTGGACAGTACGAAATTGTTTAGTAAATTCTGTTGTTAACTGTTGTCTGACATTTGTCCGATCATCTTTATTTTTACATTCAGAGATTAACTTTGATAATTTACTTTGCCAAGTTTTCAGACTATTACTAAAAGTCTTATTAGATTCTGCTACAGATTCCGCTAATTTATTAGTTAATCCATCACGTTTTGTTAGATCACTTTGCCACTGATTTTGAATCAAAAATTGTTCTAGTAGATTCACAGGATCAGGACTTTGACCTTTACCATTTAACCAAAATTTGACTAACTCTGAACTTACTTTTGTTAAGGCTATTTGAATGATGGTATCACGGGGAAAATAAATTGCAGAAAGTCCAAATGTTAGGTATCTTTGACTATTAGGACGGGGATGTTTATCTTCTTGAATTATGTGTTGTAGAAAATTATCTCTATTTCCTTTAACTACAGGACCTAATTCTCCTGAAAATTCCAGGGCTATTTTATGGGCAATTACATTACATAATTTCCCTTGGGTGAGTATTTCATATTCACCGCTTGTCTGATTAGAAAGTAAATAAGCGTAATCAAAAGGTGGACGTTTTTCTTTAATAATTGACAGATTCTCAATATCATAACAAGCTGTAAATTCTGTACCAGGATTACTGTAATGATTGAGTTCTTTTAATGCTGCATAAGTGTTAGCATTCATATTAGGAGTGTTACCATACAATTCTGGACTAATTACTAAATAGCCAAAAATACGAGATCCTTGATCACCATAAAGATTTCTTAAACTATAAGCAACATCCAAAAACATTCCACTTCCTGTACCACCACAAAGAGAACCAACTACAAAAATACTCAATCCTGGATCTATTTTAAATCCCGATTGTAGTAATAAAGCTTCGTGTCCCCTGGTGCGTTTTTCTGCTGTTTCAATTGCTATTTTTACTTTTTGATAGTTATGAAAAAAAGCCAATCTTCCCACCGGTCTGATACCTTTTGCACCTTCTTCTACTGCTTTAATATTCCGCAATAATTGAGGAGGAAACCAAATACCAATATGATCATAGGGACCGTAACTACTATATTCTGAACGTCGTTCTAATCCCTCTACAAACATGGTGACATCTTTTGATGACATGGTAGCACTGACTTTTTCAGCTTCTTTAAAACTTAAATCCACACCATGATAGGTACTTCCGGTTCTAATACCTGTAACTTGGGTTGCTGCTTTATCTGTGTCAATGTGAACAAAACTGACAATTGGTAAATTATTTAAGTCTCCATAACGGTCAACAATTAACCTTCTAATTCGCATTAAAATATCTCTACCAGTGCCACCTAAACCTATACAAATTGTGCGGTTAATCCCTCTGTATTGTGTTTCCTTTGCAGATGCTTGAGTCATGATTTTTACCTTAATTACTATTTTTTGATGTTGATGGAAATTTCGTAATCTTTTTGTCGTGAATCGGGACAATTGAGAGTAAATTTATTACCTGTGATCAGAGTACGTGAGGTAACTATTTTACTGTTAAGTTGAATCTTGCCATTTTCCATTGGTACTAAATAAAGTTTTTCTCCTTTACGTTCCAAATAAGCTCTAATTTCTCCTCCTGGACATTCAATAGAATCTACATAACTGGAATTATGTTCACCAATTGCTATTTTTTTATTGTTGGGTAATCTACATCTTTGTGGTTCATCTTCTCCATGTACTTCAAACGTGACTTGTAGATCCCATTTTTTTTGTAATTGATAAAACTTGAAGATACCCGAACCAGCCGCGGCCAATATTAATAATAAAATGAAAGTAGGAGGCCATAACTGTTGAAGTAGATAAGGATTAACTAAACAAGTTTCTTGACCTCCTGGTGCGGGTGTACAAAATTCTTGAATTGTAGGATTTAGGTCTACTACCGATAATGTATAATCCTTGTTATTTTCACTTTTAATAATTAGGGATCTCTCTTTTAAAGGTAGAGCATTTAACCAATTTTGTCTTTCTTGACTTTCCGGTGATGTGGAACTTCTAAAAGGACTATCACGGGGTGTTTCTATCCAAATTTCTGAAGTAATTCCTGGTTTAGTAAATCTTGGTGCATCAGTTACCCAAACCACAGATTGGGGTTTAATCGGTTGATTTTTTGCTAACCGATTTTGATTAATTTGAGCAATACCTTGATATACTGTTAATTCGGCTCTTTGAATATCTGTACCATAACGATTTGGATCATAATTAAAGGGAATTTTAGCTAAGATTTTATTGATGTTTTCTGGATTTTTCTGATTAAAATATATAGGTGTTCCTAAAGGATTTTCTAGGGAAATTACATCTCCAGAAACCACATTTTGAGCGAACGGAACAACATAAACCAAATCTCCCGGTTTTAGACTATCTTCCACTATCTGACGTAACCGAATACGTCCTTGATCATTGAAACCCACACTTTCAGTGACATCAATGGCCAAAACCACATCACGTTTACCCCCACCCAAGAGGGAAACTAACTGCAAACCATTCTTTTGTGTATCTGTTAGTGGTTGTCCAGGGGTAATTTTTGTCAAAGTCACAAACCCTATAACTCGTTAAATAGTATATGTATAAATTTTATATCAAAAGTTACGCTACAAATAAATAGTAAGTCTAGTTTAAAAGATTAGTCTTATCATAGTATTTTTACGGATTTTAATATACATACATTTATCAATAGATATATTCATAAATGTACAAAATTACTATTGTATCCACTCTTGATAGTATTCACACATTGCTAAATCTGCATTTAGATCCCCAAATTCTGTAATAAACTCAATTCCAGGAATATCTAACCCTAAACGTAAAGCCAAGGCCAACCAATCACTTAATCTTAAAAATTTCATCCTAAGTGTTAAGCATATTTTCGTCACTTGAGAAACAAATCTTAATTATTTGAGTATACTAAGACTATTAACAAAATATCAATTAATAAAAACCACCTCATAACTACTTGAAAAAAACCACATAAACAGCTACCCTGCATTAGCATCAAAAATATCAACTCCAAAACCATGAACACCCCAAAAATACCCCCCTACACATGGAAACGCCCCATTGGTTTAGGATGGGAAAAACCCTACACCGTCCGCAACCCCAGCAACCTTGACGATGGACCATTTCACGGAATGCCATTAGGTGGTTTTGGTGCAGGTTGTATCGGCCGTTCTTCTCGCGGAGATTTTAATTTATGGCAAATAGACGGCGGAGAACATACATTTAAAAACGTTCCCGCTTGTCAATTTAGCATCTTTACATCAGATAAAACCTACGCATTATCCACCCAACCCCCAGAAGATAACACATTACAAACTTGGCAATGGTATCCTAATATTTCAAATGTATCAGAATTAGAGGCGGGCAAGATGCCCACCCCACAAGATACAGGAACTTATCACGCACTTTATCCCCGCAGTTGGTTTGTATATGAAAACGTTTTTCCAGCACAATTAACCTGTGAGCAATTCTCACCAATTTGGGCTAACAATTACCAAGAAACCAGTTATCCAGTAGCGGTTTTTTTATGGACTGCACACAACCCAACCGACAAACCAATTACTATTAGCATAATGCTAACTTGGGAAAATATGAGTGGTTGGTTTACCAATTCTTTAAAATCTCCTAAAGTGGAATTTAGAAATGATGGTAGTCCTGTTTATGAATATAAACCATGTTGGGGAGAAAGCAAAAATAACTATAATTGGTTAGCGGAAGATGATAAATTTTTAGGTTGTGTTTTAGGGCAAGTTACTAATAACGAAACTCCCCAAGAAGGTGACGGAACATGGTGTATTGCTACTACTAAAAATCCTCAAGTTGAATTATTCTATCATTACCGTTTTAACACTATTGGAAATGGTGAGGAAATCTGGAATACTTTTAGTAAAGATGGTTCTTTAACTAATTATTTAGATGAAACTCCCGCAGATGAAAATACTCGTTTAGGTGCTGCTGTTGCTGTACGTTTCACTTTGCAACCAGGAGAAACTTTAGAAATTCCTTTTGTGTTAAGTTGGGATTTTCCAGTTACAGAATTTGCTCAAGGTGTAAGCTATAATCGCAGATATACAGACTTTTTTGGTTGTAGTGGTGATAACGCTTGGCAAATTGCCACCCATGCACTCAGAGAATATCACAACTGGCGATCGCAAATCGAAAACTGGCAACAACCAATTTTAGAAAGGGAAGACTTACCCGACTGGTTGAAAATGGCCTTATTTAACGAACTCTACGACTTAACCAGTGGTGGTACTCTCTGGAGTGCAGCCACAGAAAAAGACCCCATCGGTCAATTTGCAGTGTTAGAATGCTTTGATTACCGTTGGTATGAAAGTTTAGACGTGCGGTTATACGGTTCTTTCGGGTTATTAATGTTATTCCCAGAACTAGAAAAATCCGTAATACGCGCCTTTGCTAGAGCAATTCCCCAAAGTGATGATAGAACTAGAATTATCGGTTATTATCTCACCATCAACGCCGAAAGTCCCCAAGCTATCCGCAAGGTAGCCGGTGCTACACCTCACGACTTGGGCGCACCTAATGAACACGTTTGGGAAAAAACTAATTATACCGCTTATCAAGATTGCAATTTGTGGAAAGACTTAGGTTCTGATTTTGTATTGCAAGTATACCGCGACTACCTTTTTACCAATGACATCGAGTTTTTGGCAGAATGTTGGGATGCAATTGTGCAAACTTTGGATTATGTGAAACAATTTGATCTTGATGGGGATGGTATACCGGAAAATTCCGGCGCTCCTGATCAAACTTTTGATGATTGGCGGTTAAATGGTGTTAGTGCTTATTGTGGTGGTTTGTGGTTAGCTGCTTTAGAAAGTGCGATCGCCATTTGTGATATCCTCAAAGATCATAAAAACACAACTTTGCAAAAATCAATCTATCAAATTTGGTTACAGCAAGCTAAACCTATTTATCAAGAAAAGCTGTGGAATGGTCAGTTTTACCGTTTGGATAGTGAAAGTGGTTCTAATGTGGTGATGGCTGATCAGTTATGTGGGCAATTCTACGCTCGTTTACTCAATTTACCAGATATTGTACCGAGCGATCGCGCTGTTTCTGCTTTGAATACTATATATAATGCTTGTTTTTTGCAGTTCCAAGATGGTAAGTTCGGCGCTGCAAATGGTTTACTTCCCGATGGTTCACCGGAAAACCCCAACGCTACCCATCCTCTGGAAGTTTGGACAGGTATTAATTTTGGTTTAGCTGCTTTTTTACTACAGATGGGGATGAAAAATGAAGGTTTGCGTTTGACGGAAACTGTGGTTAAACAAGTTTATGAAAATGGTTTACAGTTCCGTACCCCCGAAGCTATCACCGCAGTAGGTACTTTCCGCGCTTGTACATATCTGCGAGCTATGGCTATTTGGGCTGTTTACTTGTGCTTTTAATTTAGATTAATCTATCAGTTATCAGTTATCAGTTATCAGTTATCAGTTATCAGTTATCAGTTATCAGTTATCACTGTTCACTGTTCACTGTTCACTGTTCACTGTCACCTGTCACCTGTCACCTGTCACCTGTCACCTGTCACCTGTTATCAGTTGAAGAAGGGGATGTTCCCTGTCTTCACGAAAAGACTTTTTCAGCAAACCCTATCTATAAAGATATCTTATGGTTATAAAATATATCCATACAAATGTGATTTTATTTTCCAGTTGTGTCCGGAATTCCCAGAAAACATAAGAAATAGTAATAGTTGAAACTTTCCAAACTTGATACTCATGTCTCAAAATATTCCCTGATCACTTGTCTTCACCACTGAAAATATATAATCATAAAATTTTTCTACAAACACGGTTCTGTGATCAGTGTTTCATCTAACTTTGATACTTAAAGAACCCAAGTTTAAAAACTTTATTCTCTACTACATTCAGGAAATTAAAATCATGAAATGTCTGTACTCTGGATCAATACACGAAACTAATTATAATACACTGCCCGGTACTGTAGATTCAAAACACGGTTTCTTATTTTACACCCATAGTATTAGTAATTGGGTTAGCTGTTTCCCTAATTTTTCACAAAAAGCTGCTAACTAAAACACTAACTTTCCGCACCATTCATTTTTATTCGGTTGATGAAGGTTAAGCAAAAGCATCTGTTATTGATTGATAGTGTCAGGTCTACAAACAATAACCATTAGGCTGACAACCAAATAAGTTAAATAACTTTGATAGCCAGGGAACTATATCATAACGCCTTTGCAAAAAAATGGCAAGTAAAAAGTGCAAGAAAAATCAAAATTAATTATTGGTTAAGGATTGAATTTATTTAACTCATAGAATTACTGATATAACTACTGAATTATTCAAGTATCAAGTTTACTGATTTATTTGTTCACCATAGCTTGATTATGAAATTTTAAAATTCATATTTAAGATTTGGTAACTGATTATTGAACACTTTATTTTAGGCAGATATTACTTTATCAAAACTACATATTTATTATTGGTAACTGTTTAAAACAATATCCTGATTCTTCATTATCCTGAATAGCTTAATGCTGTTTTTTAATGATACTGCTATTTTTAGATTATGCGACAATTACCCTAAATATAACATACCACAAAAATTTTCTATTCACCAATTATCTCAACTACCCAAAGCTCGAAAATTAGCTTGTAAAAATATTGCTATCTCTTCGTAGTATATACGAATATATGTATAGTTATTATAACAACTTTATCAGTTTCCATAAAATAATATATAACAATATATAATCAATTAACTAATAGGGTGTTTTAAAAAAATCAGACGATCTATATATTGTAAAATTTCCTTGAAATGCTTACTAATAAAGACTTACAGTAAATTATATTTTACATTTATTTATCATAAATTAAAGATAATATATTTTTTATATCTGTAAAATAGGGGGTAACGCCCCCCATTCATGCAACAAAAATGGGACAAAAATCAAAGTTGCACAATGCTCAAATGAACATTCTGAGATATTCAGTAAATTTAACTTATCAGACCAAAAAAGTGGTAGATGACATTGGCGCAAAAAAATAGTATAAATACGAATGTAGCTTTTGAGATACCAATGATGAATCATCTTCTTTGTTGAATTGCCAATTATCAAACTTTACGGAAAATCCCTATTAAATTTAGACAGAAAGATATACAATATTAACTAGGGAAGGTCAACACTGCTAGAGGTTGTGAAATTTTTAAAGTAGACCATTGTATCTACTCAAACTGCTAGATGATCGGAAGAAGGTAAGTTTTTACCATCTATGTACTCATCAGCAAAAATCACAACATAGAAGTAACTAATGGCAACTGCGTCTACTAATAGCTAAAGCCAAAGAGTTACAAAACACCAAACAAGGGTTCATAAAGCAAAGCAACACACAGACTTGATTAAAAACAGTCAGGTTTTCAATCACAGGTCAGGTCATGAAACAAATCATCAGGTTAAATGCAGTCGAAACACCAGGCCAACGGAGTTATTTAGGGAAGCAAATCTCTAAACTAGATATTCGTCAGGCATCCACTGGTAAAAGTGATACACTTACACCAGAGGAAAATTTATTAGTCCTACCGTTAAGTAGTGACATATTAACCAAGAATAAAAGTAAGCTATTAAACTCAGTCGTTGCAGTTTGGCTTTGGGGAAACAAGTTGAATTTTTTACCCAAATTTTCGTATTGGGTGCAGACAGAAGAAATAGTATCAGCAGCATCAGTTTGCGATCGCCAAAGACAGCAAATCACAGCTTGGATCACAAATACTATAGAGAAGATAAAAGCTCAAGCAGAAACCACCCCAATAGTCTTGGTTGTCAGAGTTTATGTATGGGAAATGCTCCTCAAGCTGTATCAAAAAAATCAATTAGCAGTAAACATGACTAAAACAAAATCTTGGCTCAATGGTATCTGGAGACAGGAAAAACAGAGGATGGTTTTTAGCCATAGCTTGTTTGTTAATTGTCATGGCAACTGTTGAAAATGTAAGAAATTTTGGTAAGTGTCTGTTCATTATTTTGCTACTGCATTATCACCAGGGTAAATAACATCAGATCATACCTGGTATTGCAGTTTGTCAATCATAGCTCAAACCCTCAAACTTGATATTCTTCAAGTATTTACCTTATTGAAATCAAACTAAAATTCACCATGAATCAAGATATTGCTGGACGCGGATACCCTGATAAAAAAATTAATCCTGAACAATTTGATCAAGTAGTAGAAGCAATTCTCGCTGGTAAGTATTCCTGGGCTTGTGTGTTAATGTTACGGTTTGTCGGCTACAATCCTTTGCATTATATCCCTTACCGTACTTATAACAGACTCCTCAAGGAAAATTCCCGAAATCCTAGAAGTAATACTCAAAAAAATGACAATCTGAAAATTGCTAAATCAGCTAGTGAAACAAGAGCAGATAGTCATTTAGAACCGAGTAGTTTAAGCAAAAAAATTAAAGATTTAGCTTATCTGGAAGTTGGTGGTAAGCAAACTAAGGAAGTACGTAACACTCACAGGGAGAAGAAGTTGGCCTAGCCAAAATGAGCAATGAGAAATGAGCAATGAGAAATGAGAATGGAGAATTTAGGAGTCAAGAGCATAAAGAACTAACTTTTCTCCCCATCTCCCCATCTCCCCATCTCCCTATTCCTTTGACTTAGGAAATATTGCTAGGTTAGTTTCTGGATCAAAAAAATGTAGTTTTTCCGGGATAAATGATAGCCAAATTTGCTCACCAAGATTAATAAATCTATCCGGGGGAACTCTCAGTTGCAAGGTTTGATTATCAGTATGCTTTAAATCAGGGTCTGATATTCTCACAGATAGAAAACAATCATTACCTAAATTTTCTACTAAATCTACTTTAACTGGTAAGTTTTTAGTGGCTGGTACACTGAGGTTTAAGTGTTCTGGACGAATTCCTAAAATTACAGTTCTTCCATCATATTTTTGTAATGCTTTTTCCCAGACATCGGGAAGGGTAAAGCGAAAATTGCTATGGGTAATTAATAAAGGTGCATGAAATTCTACAGGGATAAAATTCATGGGTGGTGAACCGATGAACTCAGCAACAAATCGGTTCGCCGGGTAATTATATAATTCTAATGGTGGGGCGACTTGTTGAATTTGTCCACCTGACATGATAGCTATGCGATCGCCCATTGTCATCGCTTCGGTTTGATCATGGGTGACATAAATTGTCGTTGTTCCCAATTGACGCTGTAATTTGACTATTTGGGTACGGGTTTCTGCTCGCAACTTTGCATCTAAATTAGATAATGGTTCATCCATTAAGAATACTTGCGGATTTCTGGCGATCGCTCGTCCTAATGCTACCCTTTGTCTTTGTCCTCCTGATAGCTGCTTTGGTAAACGATTTAATAAAGTTTCAATTTGTAACAACTGGGCGACATTTCCAACTTGTTGTTCTATAATCCGTTCTTGTTGGGATAAATAACGTAGTCCTTGAGGTAGTTTTTTAGTCACCCCCACTAGGAAATTTTCTCCCCATCGCCTAACCGGGTGTGTAGAAGCTGCATCTTGACTTCCTAAGCGACGACGTAACCCAAAAGCGATATTTTCGTAAACCGTTAGATGTGGGTACAGGGCGTAACTTTGAAACACCATAGCGATATCCCTAGCTTTGGGAGGTAGATCATTCACCAGGCGATCGCCAACCCAAATATTACCCCCTGTCATCATTTCCAAACCGGCAATTAACCGCAGTAAGGTACTTTTACCACAACCAGAAGGACCCACCAACACCATAAATTCACCATCGGCGATAGTCAAATTGATCCTTCTGAGGACATTAAGACTATCCGTACCTTCCGTCGCTGATGATGGTGTCGTCACTTTTTCCCCCTTCCGGGGAGGGAAACTTTTATAAATGTTTTCTAATACAACTTGTGCCACAGTTATCAGTTATCAGTTATCAGGAGATCAAGGAGTCAGGAGAAAAGGAGAAAAGGAGAAAAGGAGTCAAGAGAAAAGGAGAAGGATAAATAACCCAGTCACCTGTCACCTGTCACCTGTCACCTTTCCCCATTACGCCAGGTGCATAAAAATCATTTTTAGTAATTCTGCACGGGTAAATGGTTTAGTTAAATAACCAGAAGCACCTACCATTCTGGCTTTAACCTTGTCCACAATGCCCTTGCTACCTGTCACAAAAATCACAGGAACTTCCTTAAACATAGAATTATTGCGGATAATTCGGCATAATTCATAACCATCAATTCCTGCCATATTCAGATCCAGCAAAATTAAATCAGGTTTGTGCCTAATAATAGACATAACAGCTTTCACTGGATCATTAATAGTCACCACCGCCACATTTTCATCCTGTAAACAGCGACTAATTTCTTTAAGAATAGTGGGACTATCATCTACAGAAATGATTTTGTAAGGTTTTTTTGCAGTAATTGTAGCAGTATTAACGGTTTCTAATTCAGATTGTGTGCTATTTGATAGAATTAATTGTGGATTATCTTCTTTGAGAACAGATGTAGTTGTAACTAAAGTATCTGCTTTCAGGCGGTTTTTAGGTACTAAACCTCGCTCCAAAGATTTTCCATTGGTTTTAATAATACTGTTTTCAGGAGTAAAAGGTAAATTTTCACAGATGGGAGGTAACTTATCAAAAGGTGGATCTGGTTGATGTAAAATAATTGAACCTTGAAGAATATGTGGGTATAAAGTATTGGCTAATTCTGCCTCATCTAAATTCATAATTACCGCCAAATGACGCAAACTAAACCCCTTCATCCAAGTAGTGAGATTTTGTTGTAGTTCTGGCAATTGTTGATTATAGAATTTACCGTTAATTAATAAATAAGGACGTTGAAAAGGAGAAGATATTTCAGGAGCAAAAGATAACCAATTTTGTAACCGTTTTTGGCAGCGGTCTAAAATATTTTCTGCATCTAATTTACAAATTCTTGGTAAAATATAAACAGGTGAAATTAACTCATAAGTCCCTTCTCTAATTAGTAAAAAAGATTCGATTACCTCTTTGACTAACTCTTGAATTAGTAAAGCTGCTTGTTGAGAAACTAAATATTTTTCTGTGAGTAACCAATGAATAGCTTGGTATTCTGGTGGTTGGAGTGCATTTTCCTGATCAGACTCATCAAGTTGAGTTTGCCAATCTGGTTCAAATCTCATGCGTAATTGTATACGCACCTCATTAGTCACTAGGGGTATTTGTTGACTGAGACGACGTATATGTCTTTCTAGTCTATCAAAGGGTTCTACTGAATGGGTAGCATAGATAATTTTACCCTGGTCTAAATATATTGACCATGTAACAGAGTTCTTTGATACCTGTAAACAAGTAGTATCAGAGGAATTGGTTAATTGTCTTAATAAACTTTCAGGAGATAGTTTTTTAAAAGTACCAGTATTATTCATAATTTTACAGTTTTTCTGAAAAATTGACTTACAATTGAAAGAGAATAAATTTGGCAGTTAGATTAAATATGTGTTTTTGGCATATTTATTCATAAACCAAGTGATTATAGATAAGTGAAACTATATCTATTGTTAGATAGAGTCAAAACTCCATTTTTAGTAAGATACTAAGAGTAAAAAGTAAAATGCCTAATTTGTACCTTGATTATTGTAACCTGATAAATAAGTTGATAAAATTCATGTAATCATTTTTACAGGATAATCAATTGTCAAAAAATTGGCTTTATGGTTCATTTATAAGTAGTAAAAGTTTAAAAAAAATCCAAATCAAATCTTTAAACTTTTATTGATTGTAAATGTATATATTGAATATTGTCTTGTCAATTAGTCTTAGATAAATAAAGGATGGTAGATTGATAAAAATATAGAAATTTCACCTCACTGTGTTATTTGCTTTAAATCAACTTTATGGTAAATCAAATTTCCTGAAATAGACCATTTAAAGAGAATAGCTTGATAGATGAAGTTTCAGCCATCTACTACCAAATAAATACCATACTTGTAGTCGTACTAGTCTGGCAAACTATATACTTTGAGAACAGGAAATTCAAACGTTGGACTATAACATAACACAAAAGGTTATGCTGGATACACTCAAACTCGATGAAGTAGTAGAATTTGCAGAAAACCCTGAACCCCGCTGCCCCTGTGTGTTGTTGCTAGATACATCTGGCTCAATGCAAGGAGAGAGAATAGAGGCTTTAAACCAAGGCCTACTGACTTTCAAGGATGAACTGGTAAAAAATTCATTGGCCGCCAGAAGGGTTGAAGTAGCAATTGTGACTTTTGATAGTCATGTTAACGTCGTCCAAGATTTTGTCACCGCAGACCAATTTAACCCACCCATTCTAACAGCCCAAGGGCTAACGACAATGGGGGCTGGGATTAATAAATCTTTAGAATTGATTCAAGAGCGTAAATCTCAGTATCGTGCCAATGGTATAGCTTACTATCGTCCTTGGGTATTTATGATTACAGATGGTGAACCACAGGGTGAGCTAGATGACGTAATTGAACAAGCAGTACAACGACTACAAGGAGATGAAGCAAATAAGCGTGTTGCTTTCTTTTCCGTAGGGGTAGAGAATGCGAATATGCAGCGGTTAAATCAAATAGCTGTGCGTACACCGCTCAAACTAAAAGGATTAAACTTTATAGAAATGTTTGTGTGGTTATCTGCGAGTATGTCCGCAGTTTCTCATTCCCAGGTAGATGAGCAAGTAGCACTACCGCCCATTGGTTGGGGTTCTGTTTAAAAGTTAGCAGTTAGCAGTTAGCAGTTATAGCAACCAAGAAGGTGGTGAGGACATTAGCAGGTATAGTCATTGACGGAAATTTGGATGTATAAAAAAACAACATCAAAGTTTGTGATCATTTTGGGAGTTGTATATAACCTGTGACTTGTCACCTATTTCCTGTGATGTGATCTGTTACCAAGAACAATTAGTCAAAAGCCGCTGTTGTGAAGGGAAGAAACCAAAAAACTGATGAGGTAATATCTTTGACTTTTGACTTTTGACTTTTGACTTGTGAACTGTTACCTGCCATAGCTGTGAGAAAAAATTTATGAACACACCAAAACTGAACACACCAAAACAGAGTCCTCAATGGCGGATAGTAGCCGCTTCCGTGTGTGGAACTAGCCATATCAAAAATCAACAGTTGTGTCAGGATGCTCACCACTGGCAAATATTACCCAATAATGTGCTAGTGGTAGCTGCTGCCGATGGTGCAGGTTCTGCCAGCTTGGGAAAAGTCGGAGCGATGATCGCTGTAGAAACAGCCATAGAATATATATCTAACTGGGAAATTACCAATAGCACTCTAGCTGATGATGGATTATTAGGGGAAATACTATCTAATGCCATGTTAGCAGCCAGAAAAGCCATAGCAGAAGAAGCGGAGGTGTCTAAACATCAAATCAGTGATTTAGCAACTACTTTAATTGTGGCGATCGCCAGCCCCAAAGTAGCGGCGGTAGCTCAAATTGGTGATGGTGTAGCTGTGGTCAAAGATAGTACAGGCAATCTCCAAGCACTGACATTACCTAAAAGCGGTGAGTATATCAATGAAACCACGTTTTTAACTTCACCAGAGGCCTTAGCTACAACTCAAACTAAAATTTTCCGTCATAACATAATTAATATTGGCGTTCTTACCGATGGACTACAGATGCTGGCTTTGAATATGTTGGTAGGCGAACCTCACAAACCCTTCTTTTTTCCCTTATTTGACTTTGTAGCCCATGCAGAGGATAAAATAGTAGCCAAAGAACAATTAGTGAAATTCCTCAGTTCTGAACGTATTACCCAACGCACAGATGATGATTTAACCTTGGTCATAGCCGCATTTAATCACTAACAAAAATGTGAATTGAGTAGAATGTACAGTAATTTTCAGTAATATAAATTACAGATGAATCATCCTCAAGACTGAAAAAATCAAACATTTAGGTTTCAAGGCAAACAATCAACTACCAAGGTGGGTTGAAGATATGAAAACCGTTTTCGGGTGCAGAACACAAGGTTTAGGTTCGGTGTTGTCATCATGTTTAACTAATCATGTTCAACTGTATGGCAATGGAATATTGGTTGTCTGTACCTAAATCTCCCGATCTTTTTAACTACTGTTAATTATAATTAAACTATGCAGGTACTTCGTTCTATTCCTAATCAAAAACCCATTGATCTTACCGTCAGTTTAGGACGCGGCGGTGAGGCTTGTGTTTATGCAGTCCCTAATGATGAACACTTAGTTGCCAAGATTTATCACAAGCCCATAGTAGCTCATGGTCAAAAACTTCAGGCCATGATCGCTAACCCTCCAGAAAACCCCACAGCCAATTTAGGACATATTTCTATTGCTTGGCCACAAGAATTATTGTGGGCGGCAGATGGTAGTAACACCATTGTTGGTTTTTTAATGCCTCGTATTCGGCAAATGCAGCCAATTATGGATTTTTACCATCCAGGCAACCGTCGTCAAAATAGTCCCTTATTCAATTATCAATATTTACTGCGGACTGCCCGGAATTTAGCAGCCGCTTTTGCTGCTTTGCACGCCAGTGAATATTGTATTGGTGATGTGAATGAGTCAAATATTTTAGTTAGTAATACCGCTTTAGTGACTTTAGTTGATACAGACTCATTTCAAGTTAGTGATCCCCAAGCAAATATTGTTTATCGTTGCCCGGTGGGTAAACCAGAATATACACCCCCAGAACTACAAAATAAAACCTTTGCTGATTATGATCGGGATAGTTCACATGATTTATTTGGGTTAGCGGTGTTAATTTTCCAGTTGTTAATGGAAGGTACACACCCATTTTCAGGAATTTTTCAAGGTTTATTTGATCCTCCAACCTATGAAGCCAGAATTGTAGCTGGCCATTTTACCTATAGTCAAAAACAAAAAGTTCCTTATTCACCTACTCCCATTGCTCCCGCTTGGGAAATGCTACATCCTAGTTTACAGGAATTATTTGTACTGTGTTTTGAAGATGGTCATTATCACCCCCATCTCCGCCCTACAGCGCAAACTTGGTTATCAGCGCTGACAGCCGTTGAAGAAAGTTTAATTACCTGTGATAGTAATACTCAACATTTTTATTATCATCATTTACAAAAGTGTCCTTGGTGTGAACGTGCGGCTAAACTGGGTGGACGTGATCCTTTCCCATCTCTAGAGGCGATCGCCTCCAAAGAACATCTAAAACCCTTGAAAAAATCCAACAAGCTGCGTAAACAAACACGAACAGTAGGTCAGCGAGTATTTTATCCTACACCCCTACATCATTGGCAACCAGTGTTTATTCAAAATGCTTGGAGTTATCCAGCAGTAAAAACAACAAATAAGAAAAAGTTTTATACTATCGCATTTAGTTTATTTGGTTTGGGATTGTTAGGTTATTTAGATTTAATGATTAAATTTACCCGTCCCTTTGTTTCTCAAAATCCTTATACCCAACAGAGTTTAATGACTCAACCTGTTCAAAAAAAACAGGAAGACGACAATTTAAGCTTTGTAGATCACTACGAACGGGGTAATACTAACTATCAAAATCGGGAGTATGAAGAAGCAATTGAGAACTTTACTAAAGGTATCAAAAAAAATCCCAATTTTTCTAAATTGTATATCAACAGAGGTAACGCTCGTTATAACCTCAATGATTATGAAGGCGCGTTAGCAGATTATGATCAAGCCATAAAAATTAATCCTCAAGAAGTTAAAGCCTTTGTAAATCGTGGTAATACCTATTATATGTTAGCTGATTATAGTAGTGAACCTGATCAAAAATATGAGCAAGCTATAGAGAATTTTAATGCAGCAATTAATATTAATTATCGTGACACAGAAGCATATATTAGGAGGGGCATTGTCCGTTTCCAAATAGCAAAATATAGCGGTAATTATCAGCAACAATATCAACAATCAATAGCTGATTTTACTCAAGCTATTAACTTAAATAGTTCCAAGGCAGAAGCCTATTTTCAACGTGGACTTGCCCGTTATCAATTTGCACAATACAGTAGCAATTACGCTCAGGAATATCAGAATGCAATTGCCGATTTTAACCAAGCATTAAATATCAATCCCCAAATGGCTAAAGTTTATTTGAAACGGGGTATGGTTTATTATGAACTAGCCCAATATGGGGAGAGGGAAGTTAAAGAAAATCAAGCAAAAGCTATTAAAGATTTAGAAAAATCTGCTCAAATTTACTTGCAACAAGAAGATATGGATAATTACCAACAAGCTCTTAGCAATATTTGTGTGATTGTTGCTAAAAGATGTGATGCTTTATTCCAAGGTTCAGTTATTTTTAGGCAACTTAATCAGTAAAATCTACAAATACAACAACCACAAAAGGTAAGAGTACAGATGTTATGGAAACAATCGGGTCTAAAACCGGACTTCTTTTCGTTATGCTAACGCCTTTTAAGGCGAAAAGTTGTGGGAGGGGGGTATAAATCCTCGTTACAAAAACGGACTCCTGGCTTCTACCTCCGTTAAATGGATGATAAATTTGTACTTCTTAAATGTATATACCTGTGAATATTTACAGCACATTTTGTATGCTTAAATTACATTAATACAGCGGATAAAAAATTACAGTGATCACAATTTTTGATTACTTAATTTTTAGTTATTTTAAATTTACCCAAGAGGTAAGCAAAATATCTCTCAAACTCTGTTTCTTTCTTTTAAGTGAACATGATTAATTCTTCCGTGACCTTTGCGTAAGTCCTATTATCATGTATAAATAATCATTGATGATTGATAATTTACAAACAAAATATTATATTCTTACTGATTCTTTATAATTTCTGATCAGATAGCAGCTAAATTATTTTTAGATAGTTACGAGAGAAAAGTATAAAAGTATTTTCTCCCTATTGTCAGGATTTAAAATCTGCTAATTCATTGATTACCAAATCAAACAGCATCCTCAATGTAAAATGCAGGCTATTACAGTTAATTAAGGTAGGGTACAAAGTTTCATCATTGAACCTTGAGTAAAAATAATTTTAATGTTGATAGCTGCTGTAAATTAACTGATGGATATAGTGGTGATCATATCCATAGAATTTACATTGACACAAATCTTTAGATCACAAACATCATCAGATCAAAAATCTGATATTTGATTAATTCTAAAACCTTTGAACTCGGCAAATATGTGAGGGAAATTGTATGAAAGCAGTGATTTTAGCTGGTGGTCTTGGTACACGTTTAAGTGAAGAAACTTCTATTAGACCTAAACCAATGGTGGAAATAGGGGGTAAACCGATTTTATGGCATATCATGAAGACATATTCTGCTCATGGTATTAATGAATTTATCATCTGCTGTGGATACAAAGGTTACATAATTAAAGAGTATTTTGCTAACTACTTTTTACATATGTCCGATGTCACCTTTGACATGAGATTTAACCAGATGAGTATACATTCTGGATACGCTGAACCTTGGCGTGTCACCTTAGTCAACACAGGTGATAATACCATGACTGGTGGACGTTTAAAAAGAGTTAAAGAACATATTGGTAATGAAACTTTTTGTTTTACCTATGGTGATGGAGTGAGTAATATTAATATCACCGAACTGATTAAATTTCATAAAGAACAAAAAAGTTTAGCAACACTCAGTGCAGTACAACCAGCAGGACGTTTTGGGGCAATTTCTTTAGGACAAGAACAAACTAAAATTACCAGTTTTAGAGAAAAACCAGAAGGTGATGGTGCTTGGATAAATGGTGGTTATTTTGTGCTTGAACCAGAAGTAATCAATTTTATTGCTGATGACTCCACAGTTTGGGAGAAAGAACCATTAGAGAAGTTAGCAGAAATGGAACAATTATCTGCTTTCAAACATGATGGATTTTGGCAACCAATGGATACTTTAAGAGATAAAAATTATCTAGAGGATCTTTGGAAAAATGGTCAAGCTCCTTGGAAAGTGTGGGAATAAAAAATAAAATTTGACACCTTTTATTAGAGATGGGGAGAAAAAAGTAATGTATGATTTTGCTGTAATTGGTGGGGGAATTGTTGGACTTTCTACCGCCATGAATTTAGGGATAAAATATCCTGATACCAAGATTTTAGTATTAGAAAAAGAAAGTGAGTGGGCATTTCATCAAACTGGTAATAATAGTGGTGTTATTCATTCAGGAGTTTATTATAAACCAGGTAGTTTCAAGGCTCAATTTTGCCGCGATGGTAGTCGCTCAATGGTGGAGTTCTGTCAAGAACATAATATAGAACATGACATTTGTGGTAAAGTCATTGTTGCTACAGAACCAGCAGAAATACCTCGCTTAGAAAAACTTTATCAACGAGGTTTAGAAAATGGGATAGAAGTAAAAAGGATTAGTCCTGAAGAGGTGAAAGAGATTGAACCTCATGTTAAGTGTGTGGCAGGAATTCGTGTTTTTTCAACAGGTATTGTTAACTATAAACAAGTTTGTTTAAAATACGCAGAATTAATAGCCAAACAAGGGGGAGAGTTACTGCTAAATACCAAAGTTTTGCAAATTCGCCAAAGTGGTAATCATCAGATTTTAGAAACCAATGTTGGCAGTTTTGAAAGCAGATTTATTATTAATTGTGCCGGATTACATAGTGATCGGATTGCAAGATTAGGTAAAGCTAATCCTAAAGCTAAAATCGTTCCCTTTCGGGGTGAATATTACGAACTAACCCGCGAAAAACGTTATTTAGTTAAAACGCTCATTTATCCAGTTCCTAACCCTGATTTTCCCTTTTTAGGTGTGCATTTCACCCGGATGATTGATAATAGTGTTCATGCTGGACCCAATGCAGTTTTAAGTTTAAAAAGAGAAGGTTACAAAAAAACCGACTTTGACTTAAAAGACTTTGCGGAAGTTATGACTTATCCTGGTTTTTGGAAACTAGCAGCAAAACACTATGATGAAGGAATTCAAGAAATAATTCGTTCCTTTAGTAAAGCTGCTTTTGTGAGAAGTTTACAAAAACTAATTCCCGAAGTACAAGCAGCAGATTTAGTACCCACTCATGCAGGAGTACGCGCTCAAGCATTAATGAATGATGGTGCTTTAGTTGATGATTTTTTAATCATTCAAGGTGAAAATTCTGTTCATGTTTGTAATGCACCATCTCCCGCTGCAACTTCATCTTTAGAAATTGGTAAAGCAATAGTTAACAAAATTCCCCAACCTGCACATTTAAAAAGTTTAGTTGCTTAACTCTGCACATAGAGTAGTAACTGATCAAATAGTGATGATAGATAGCTAGAGTTTTACATCTAAATCAGAAATTGAGCCAAGATTATATACAGCTTACCACTAATCTGCACCACATTAATTAGCGGTTAAGTCCTCATGCTCTCAATTGGAAAAATCATTGAATTAACCACTTAGCACAATTAAAAATCATGAAAGTATTAGTCACAGGCACAGAAGGTTATTTAGGTTCTTTATTACCTTCCTTATTAATGGCAAAAGGTCATGAAGTTATCGGAGTAGATACAGGTTTTTATAAAGTTGGTTGGCTATATAATGGCACTGAAATTACAGCTAAAACCTTAAATAAAGACATTCGTAATATTACACCAGAAGATTTAGAAGGTGTAGATGCTATCGTACACATGGCAGAACTTTCTAATGATCCTACAGGACAATTAGCACCCAATATAACTTATGAAATTAATCATTTAGGTTCTGTCAGATTAGCAAATTTAGCGAAATCTATGGGAGTACGTCGCTTTGTTTATATGTCTTCCTGTAGTGTTTATGGTGTTGCTAGTGAAGGGGATGTAACAGAGGAATCTCCTGTTAATCCCCAAACAGCTTATGCTGAATGTAAAACATTAGTAGAAAGAGATGTTAAAGCATTAGCTGATGATGATTTCTCGCCGACATTTATGAGAAATGCAACCGCTTTTGGTGCTTCTCCGAGAATGCGATTTGATATTGTTTTAAACAATTTAGCCGGGTTAGCTTGGACAACACAAGAAATTAAAATGACAAGTGATGGTACACCTTGGCGGCCATTAGTTCATGCTTTGGATATTTGTAAAGCCATTGTTTGTGCATTAGAAGCACCTAGAGATATTATTCACAATCAAACTTTTAATGTGGGAGATACAAACAATAATTATCAGGTGAAAGAAATTGCCGAAATTATTGCTGAGACTTTCCCTGGTTGTCAATTAAGTTTTGGTGATAACGGTTCAGATAATCGTAGTTATCGCGTATCTTTTGAGAAAATTAATACTACTTTGCCAGGGTTTAAGTGTGATTGGAATGCTGAAAAAGGCGCACAACAATTATATAACTTATTCCGCCAGATTGAAATGACAGAAGATACATTTTTGTTTAGAGGATTTACCCGGTTAAAACAACTAGAGTATTTGATTCGTACACAACAAATTGACCAAGATTTCTTTTGGAATGTACAGTAAATATAGATTATATAGATTCCTTTAGGAATTGTAAATCAGGATTAAATACATAAGGTTTGGAATTTTTACAAATTCCAAATCATTGTTAATTAAAGTAATCACAGACTAGGATTTAGAGGATGAATATACCACCATGACCAAATTACTAACTATTGCTATTCCCACTTATAACCGGGCTAGTTTATTAGATAAACAGTTAGCTTGGTTAGCTAAATCTATTCAAGGTTATGAATCGGAATGTGAAATTATTATTTCTGATAATTGTTCACAGGATCATACTCAGGAAATTATCAAGAAATGGCAAGCTATATTCAGTAATACTGTATTTATTAATAATAGGAATTTAGAAAATATAGGTTTAATGCCTAATATTACTTTTTGTCTAGGTGCTGCTACAGGTAAATATGTATGGACCGTTGGAGATGATGATCCAATTGAAGAAAAAACTTTATCTTATGTCATCAATAAAATTAACAGTCATCCCAGTTTAACCTTAATGTTTTTAAACTGCACGGGGCGAGATAAACGCAACAATAAAATAGTAGTAAAGAATTGGTTTAATAGTGACACAGATGAAGCAATTAGTAATGGGAGAAATATCTTTCAACGTTATTTGCAGGAAAGTTTTGGTGGTGTGCTGTTTATGACAGCAGCAGTTTATAAAACAGAATTAGTACAACGGGCTTTAAAAACCTGGCCGACTTCTGGAAAAAATTTAGCATCTCAAGCATATTGGACAGGATTTTGTGCTTTGCACGGAAGTGTAATAGTTACTCAAGATAATTATTTAGAATGCACCATGCACGCTAGTCATTTGGATAGAGATCCCAAATTAGCATTAATGATGCAATATATCTACATTCCTGAAGTGTACTTAAAGCTGTTAACTATAGGCTATTCTTATAAATTTTGTCTCAGGAAAATTATCAGAAACTTAGTTAAATTCAGTTACTGGAGAATTTTTCTAGGTGGGTTGAGAAGATGGCCTATTTTAGCAATAAAGGTAATGTTTTATTACTTGTCTTTGATTTGCAAATCCATTTATAGATTACTCTTTGTCTCCCGTAAATACAATGATTTAGAAATCCAATGGTTAGCGTCTCTAAGCGAATAAATTTGATATTTGCTTGTTGTAAAGTTAGTTGCTAGGTATGGGATCAATATTTGAGAATTTGCCTTTGAATTTTGAATTGACTAACTAGTAACTTAGTTTATTAATGGACATAATTTCTCATACTCAACAAAAATGATAAAACTACTGACAATCGCCATACCTACTTACAATAGGGCTGAATTATTGGATAAGCAATTAAACTGGTTATCCCAAGCTATTAGAGGATTTGAGTTAGATTGTGAAATTCTAGTTTCTGATAATTGTTCTACAGATAATACGCCATTAGTTATCAATAAATGGCAAGGAATATTTACCGATATAACTTTTAGAGTCAATAGAAATGCGAAAAATTTAGGTGTGATGAAAAATATTCTTTACTGCCTAAATTCTGGGAATAGCAAATATGTTTGGACAATTGGTGATGATGATCCGATTCAAGAAATAGCTCTTGCTTATGTAATTAGTAAGATTAAAAAACATGAGGATTTATCATTACTATTTTTGAATTTTTCGGGGAGGAATAAAATTACTGGTGAACCTGTACATCCACCAACAATAACAGATAATCGTTGGTTTGATATTGATAACGAAGATGCTACGGGTGATGGTAAAGTCATCTTTGAACATTGTTTTGCTAAAAGTGTTGGGGCTGTTATTTTTCTATCTGCAACTATATATCGGACAGAGTTAGTAAAAAGTGCCATGACAATGTGGCCTAATGCTGCTCATAATTGGATATCTTTAGCTTACATTGCGGCCTATTGTGCTGCCCAAGGTAAAGTTATTGTTACTAAAGATATCTATTTGGAATGTATTGTTGGTGTTAGTAATTGGCAAAAAGAGCCACAATCTGCTCTACTAATGCAATACAAACATATTCCAGAGGTGATTTTAAAGTTTGAGGAAATTGGATACTCATATCAATTCTGCCGCAAAATGTTGTTACAGAATTTTAAGGAAGTAAATTTAAAAGTTTTATTGGGTGCGATCAGAAGATGGCCTATCTCAGCTATAAAAACGGCAGTTCCATTCTTAGCTTTAGCTAGTATAGCTGCTTTTGAGGTCATTCCCATGAGGGAAATTCAAATTGCCGAATCCGGGGAATTTTCTACTCAAGAAATTAGGCAACATGAGTAATTTGCAGAGGGATTACCGCCATGCTAAACAAAGTTAAAAGTAAAATATTTTCTCTAGGATCTGAGTTAAATTATCGAGCTTCTTTATGGCATCATGCTAATAATTTACCTCTACTGGAAGAAGGCGATCGCCTGATTGTTGATGCTCTCAGAAAAGATGGTTTTTACGCCACTTCTCTGGAAAATTTAGGTTTACCATTAACTGCACAAATGTTAGAAAGTGCTAACAATTATGCAGCGATGATGAAAACTCCTAGAAATGTACAATCTGGGTATAATTTGCCCCAAATTTACACAGTTACAGAGTTACCTGAGTTTTTTACCTGGGGAATTGAACAAAGATTGCAAAATATCATAGAAAGTTATATAGGTTTACCTATTGCTTTTCATGGTGTTCATGTAAGGAAAGACTTTCCCAATGAACAGCAATCACAAACCTTACTTTGGCACAAAGATTCAGAAGATCGGCGCATGATGAAAGTGATCATTTATCTACATGATGTCACAGAAAAACATGGACCTTTTGAATATATACCACTGCCAAAAAATCCTAGTGAATTATTTAATTACTATCGTGTAGATTATGCACTCTGGAAGTCTAACTTTCTAGGGATTAATGATCAGCAAATGATGGATATTATTCCTAGAGAAGATTGGAAATATTGTACAGGTAAAGCGGGAACTGTGATTTTTGTAGATCCTCGAAATGTTTTACATCATGGCACAGTAAGAAGTGAAGAACGTTCAACTGCATTTTTTGTTTACACAGCTAATCCACCGAAACACCCAGAACTTTGTACTCAATATCACGATGATACATTTATTAAACCGAATCAACAATTTATCCCTGAAACTATAGGGAAAGATGCGTAAGTTATAGAATGAATAGTTAATAGTTGATAGTTGATAGTTAAATACTTAAATACTTAAATAATTAAAAGAATCTCTTAACTATTACCTATTACCTGTTTCCCATTACCTTTTTTAAAACTATGATTTTTACTGAAACTAATCTTCCTGGTGCTTTTATTATTGACTTAGAAGAAAAACCAGATCATCGCGGTTTTTTTGCCCGGACATTTTGCGCTCAAGAATTTATAGATCATGGTTTAAAACCAACTGTTGCCCAATGTAACCTATCTTTTAATCATAAAAAAGGCACATTGAGAGGGATGCACTACCAGATTTTACCAGCAGCAGAGACAAAATTAATCCGTTGTACCCAAGGGGCAATTTATGACGTAATTGTGGATATGCGCCCTGAATCCCCCACTTATTTATCTCATATTGGAGTAGAATTAACTGCGGAAAATCACCGGGCTTTATATGTTCCAGAAATGTTTGCTCATGGATATCAAGCCTTAACAGATGGAGCAGAAGTAGTTTATCAAGTTGGTGAATTTTATACACCTGGATATGAAAGAGGATTGCGTTATAATGATCCAATTTTAGGAATTAATTGGCCTATAACTGTAACTGAAATATCAGAAAAAGATCGGAATTGGGAATTACTGGAATCTAGCTTAGTAGGAGTATAAATAATGATTATTCTTGATCAAGCATTACAAACCCGTGCAGCTTTAGGTCAACCTATAAAAGTAGCCATGATCGGTGCTGGTTTTATGGGTAGAGGGATTGCCAATCAAATTATTAATTCTGTTCCGGGAATGGAATTAGTAGCAATTTCTAACCGCCATTTAGATGGTGCAAAAAGAGCCTATGTAGAAGCAGGAATTGAAGATATTAAAGTAGTTTCTAATATTTTGGACTTAGAAAATGCTTTGATTCAAAATCAATATGCAATTACAGAAGATGCCATGTTGCTATGTGAAGCTGATGGCATAGATGCAATTATTGAAGTCACCGGCACAATTGAATATGCTGCTCATTTAGTAATGAGAGCGATCGCCCATCAAAAACACGTCATTCTTATGAATGCAGAATTAGATGGAACAATTGGACCAATTTTAAAAGTTCATGCTGACAGAGCAGGAGTAATTTTAACAGCTTGTGATGGTGATCAACCAGGGGTAGAAATGAACCTCTACCGCTTTGTCAAAAGTATTGGTTTAATACCCTTATTATGTGGCAATATCAAAGGTTTACAAGACCCCTATCGTAACCCCACAACTCAAGCTGGTTTTGCTCAACGTTGGGGACAAAATCCGGCAATGGTGACAAGTTTTGCAGATGGAACAAAGATTTCCTTTGAACAAGCAATTGTTGCTAACGGTACAGGAATGAAGGTAGCAAAAAGGGGAATGTTGGGTTATGAATACACAGGTCATGTTGATGAAATGACCACAATGTATGACATAGATCAACTTAAAGAATTAGGGGGAATAGTTGATTATGTAGTGGGAGCAAAACCCAGTCCTGGAGTATTCGTTTTTGCTACCCATGATGATCCTAAACAAAGGCATTATTTGAACCTTTACAAACTAGGTGAAGGACCCCTTTATAGTTTCTATACTCCATATCATTTATGTCATTTTGAAGTACCCCTTTCTGTAGCCCGTGCAGTATTATTTCATGATGCTGTATTAGCTCCCATAGCTGGACCAATTGTAGATGTAGTTGCGACAGCAAAAATTGATCTCAAAGCGGGAGAAACCTTAGATGGAATTGGTTATTATATGACCTATGGACAATGTGAAAATTCAGACATTGTACAGCAGCAAAATTTACTACCAATGGGTATAGCGGAAGGTTGTCGTTTAAAAAGAGATATTCCTAAAGATCAAGTTCTCACCTACGATGATGTGGAATTGCCAGCGGGTAGACTTTGTGATCAATTACGCCACGAACAAACAATTTATTTTGCACCAGCTAAGACTTTAGTCATGGCTAAATAAATTCAAAAATCACAATTGATACAATAGATACAAGAAATTAGCCCCCTATATTCAGGGGGCTTGAAATTCTTAATAGTTAATTGATGAATCAAGATATTTTGTGTTCAATATGAGCAAACACATCAGAATATAGCTGATATTCTGTTTCCACCTCTAATTCACAAACAGAAAATGTCATTGAATCATTATTACAATAATCTCGTGATCACAATTGGCGACAGAATATAACTATCTAAAGAAGGGTTTAATACAGATATTATACTGCTATAACCAGAGAAATTATTCGTATCTGTATAACCACAAAAATTGATTTATAGTACGGTCAACATTATAAACTATTAGCCATGAAAATTGCTCTAGTCCATGATTACTTAACCCAGCGTGGTGGGGCAGAAAGAGTCTTTGAATTGCTTTGTAGACGCTACCCAGAAGCTGATATTTTCACATCTTTATATGATCCACAAAAAACAATTGATTTAGGTGAAAGGATAGTAAATACCACATTTCTACAAAATATACCTGGTGCTGCTAAATATTTTCGGTTAATAGCTCCTTTGTACTTTCCTGCATTTAGAGCTTTAGATTTACAAGACTACGATTTAATTATTAGTAGTAGTACCAGTTTTGCCAAAGCAGTCAGAAAAAATCCCCAAGCCCGTCATATTTGTTTCTGTCATAATGTTACTAGGTTTTTGTGGGATACACAGACATATTTACGAGAATATGGAGACTATCGCTACTTTGCACCATTAATTGAAAGAGTATTTCAAATGATGAGAAATGTAGACCTTAAATATTCTCAAGAACCAGATATTTATATTGCTAATTCCAGTATAGTTGCTCGGCGGATTCAGAAAATATATGGTAAACAAGCCATAGTCATTAACTATCCAATTGATACCAGTAACTTTGTTTTTTCCGATATAAAACAAGAATACTACTTGGCATCTGCCCGAATGATAAGTTATAAACGTTTAGATATCATAGTCGAGGCATTCAACTGGTTAGGGTGGCATTTATTAATATCAGGTGACGGACCAGAACTAGAAAGGTTAAAATCTAAAGCATTATCAAATATAGAATTCTTAGGTCATGTCAGTGATAAGCAACGTAAAGACTTATTTTCTAGAGCAAAGTCAATTATTGTTGCCGCCTTAGAAGACTATGGATTAGTTCCGGTAGAGGCAAATGCTAGTGGAACTCCAGTAATTGCCTATGGAGCCGGTGGGGTATTAGATACTCAAATTCCTGGTAAAACAGGAGTATTTTTTAACCGACAAACTCCCGATTCTTTACAAGCTGCACTATTAGAAGCTATGGGAATATCTTGGGATTACGAAAATATTCGTAATCATGCTATCAATAATTTTTCAGAACAGGCATTTTTTCAAAAAGTGGAAAAAATTATTGGGCAAAATAGCAATCTCAATCACTCATTTATTTAACTGAAAAATTCAGAAAGTGGAGTCTTGATCAAAATGAAGAATTGAGAATACAGAATCGGGAATTTAAAAGAGATCACACTTTAATTATCACTGGCGATTTTTTGATAAAATCTCAACTTTGACATTGCTGATCTAAATAATTCTGTTAATTCTTAAATTCTTCTCCATTAACTGAATAGCTTTACTAACAAACTACGCCTAGCGTTTTCCAGAGAAGGATAATAAACGTGGTTCAAACAAGTCTCAACCCCCATATAAATCAAGTAGCTGACGAGCCAGGCTATGGACAAATGTTAGCCGTATTTGTTCGTAGATTTCCCTGGGTTTTATTAGTATTTCTCAGTTCTACTGCATTGGCTGGAATTATTACTTTAAAGACAAAGCCAACCTTTCAAAGTACAATGCAATTGCTAATAGAACCGAACTATGAAGGTAAACAAGAAAGAGATACTTTAGATACTCAATTTACTGACTCTAATGTTGTCATAGACACAGCAACACAGCTAAATTTAATGCGGAGTTCGGGATTACTGCAAAAAGCTGTTGATCAACTAAAATCTGAGTATCCCGACCTAACCGTTGCGGAAATGAAAAAATCTTTAGTCTTGACTCAAGTTAAGAACAAAGAAGAAGTTGTTACAAAAATCTTCCAAGTTGATTATAGTGATAATGATCCTGAAAAAACACAAAAAGTTCTAGCCGCAATTCGCAAAGTTTATCTTGAATATAATAAACAACAACAAGATACACGCTTAAAGAAAGGCTTACAAGTCATTAGAGAACAACTCAGAAAAGCTAGTGATGAAGTAAACGCATCAGAAGCAAATTTGCAAAGATTCCGTAGACAACAAAATTTAATTGATCCAGAATTACAAGCCAAGGCAGTTGAAGAGTCTTTACATAATATTCAGAAAGAGCGCAGAGAAACTCGTTCTGAGTATGAAGAAGCTGTAGCTAAACAAAAATCTTTGCAAGAACAACTCAATCGTTCTCCTCAAAATGCCTTAGTTTCCTCTCGTTTGAGTCAGTCTACACGCTATCAAGGTTTACTGAATGAAATTCAAAAAACTGAACTAGCTTTAGCTCAAGAAAGATTACGTTTTACTGATGATACTCCTAGTGTTCAACAACTCAATGAACAGCTACAAAGTCAAAAAGAACTGTTACAAAAAGAAGTGAGTAGAACATTAGGAAAAAAATCAAGTAATGCTTTTAGTTTTGGGGATAATCTGTTAGAACAAGGACAACTGGGAGAAATTGATCTAAATCTAACTGGTGAGTTAGTAGAAACCCAAACTACCATAGTGGCGTTAAGCGCTCGTGATCAAACCTTAGCGGCTAAAGAACAAGAACTAAGAGATCAACTCAAACGTTTTCCACCCTTGTTAGCTTATTACAATCGTATTCTTCCCCAATTAGAATTTAGTCGGGAAAGAATGGAACAGTTATTAAGAGCAGAACAAAAATTGCGCCAAGAACTTTCCAAAGGTGGATTTAATTGGGAAGTGGTAGAAGAACCCCAAATAGGGATTCAATTAAGTCCCAACATGAAGCAAAATCTTTTATTAGGTGGTGTAGTGGGATTAATTTTAGGTGGTGTTGCGGCTTTTGTTCGTGAAGCATCTGATGATTCTGTCCACACTACTGCTGAATTAGAAAAACAATTTGCTTTACCTTTGTTGGGAACAACACCAAAATTACCACCTGCTAAACCCAAGGAATCAATTATCAAATTACCGTTTGGTAAACCAGAAGTTCTTGCTCCTTGGACTATTCAGGTTTTGCAATCTCCACCCCGTTGGGAATCATTAGATTTGATTTATAAAAATATCGAACTTCTCAATGGTGTAGCTGATTTAAAATCTTTAATGGTGACATCTGCACTACCAGATGAAGGTAAATCAGCCTTGACTTTAGGTTTAGCGATGAGTGCAGCTAGATTACACAAAAAGGTATTATTAATTGATGCTAATTTGCGCGATCCTAGCTTACACAAACAGCTAAATTTACCCAATGAACAAGGTTTATCTAGTCTATTAGCTAGTGATGTAACTATTCCTAATCAAATCGGAATTCCTTACTCCGGTTCAGCTTATATTGATATTTTAACTGCTGGACCAGTACCTGTAGATCCTGCCCATCTTTTAAGTTCTCCACGCATGATTGAACTGATTCACGCATTTGAAGAAAATTATGATTTAGTTCTCATAGATGCACCCTCAGTTTTGGGTATGGTAGATGCAATACTCACAGCTTCATCCTGTCGTAGTGTGGTGATGGTGGCAAGTATTGGTAAAGTTACACGCAATAATTTAGCTCAAGCTACAGCTATGTTGAGTAAGTTAAATTTAATTGGAGTTGTAGCGAATGGAGTTTCTAATTCTGATACCACTTATGTACCCTATGTAAAGCAACAGCAATTGGTACTCAAACAAGTTGTAGAAAAATAAAATAGGATTCCTAGATCAATTCTTTGAGGGGTTTAGTATGACTGAACCCCTCTCTATTATTTATAGCAATTTAATTGATCTAAAATCAAATTTAATAAAATACTTAAAAAAGTAATTTTTTTTTAAAGAAAAAATAAAGATTTGAATTAATCATCATTCAAAATCCGTAATTCCTATATTCTAGAAATTAAGAACGCAAACACAAAAATATCAGAGCATTTTTAGATAACTACATCAGAATTAGTAGTTATTATCCTATTAATTTTCCAACACGTTACAGGATAATTACACCGTTACATATTAGCAAAGAGCAAATTATTGTCTATTACTCTGCACCTTAAAAATTGCTGTTTGCTTAATTCTCTTCAAAATTTTCTGTACTTTCATATCTACAGAAAAATATAAGTTTACCTGCAATTTTATTTTTCAACTCAGTTATTAGCCATCGTCTAAATTTTCAGACTTATGACAATTTCAATTATACCTAGCTTACAAGAAAACAACAACATTGATCAGCATCACACTTTTCATCCCCGCAACTGTACACTGCATTGGCGTAGAGGTCAACTATTAGTAAAATATCCTCAAAATGTACATCAACCATATTTACCTTCCCTAGAAGATCCACAATTATTAATTGAGTGTTTAAAACATTCTCCCATTAATTTAGTCACCATAGATCCAATACTGGGTGATACTACATTGAAATTTTGGTTAAATGCTTGTCAACAAGCAAATAAACCTATATATATCAGTCCCTCTGCGAGAAATAATCGCTCCCAAACAAGCCACAAATTTGTTAAATTCATCCAATCAATTATTGATCCCATTTTGGCATTAATTTTACTAATTCTGGTAAGTCCTCTAATGTTGATCTTAACAGTAATGATATTGTCAGCCGGATCTGCTTCTTTATTCTCTCAAGAATGGCAAATAGGAGAAAATGGTAAGATTTTTCCCCTCTTTAGTTTCTGTACTTATAGAAAAGATCAGCAAAGGACATTTATCGGATTTTTGATGAGTAAATATCACTTGGTGAATTTACCTCAATTATTTAATGTCTTACGAGGGGAAATGTCATTATTAGGATGTAAAAATTTACGCCTAGAAGATGTAATTAAATATAGTCTCACCAAAGATATCCGTCAAGTAGATGAACTCAAGAAAGTAATAAATTCTTGGCAAATAGAAGCTAAGGTATCATAAATCAAATCTTATTAAACTAGGATGAAAATATATTTATCATATATTTAATATTTATCCTAGTATGTTTTTTTGATTAAACCTGATATTACTTCCTGTTTGAATATCTTTAGGCAAGAATTATGTATCTAATTTTCAAATAAATTTTACTTTTATGATGCGTGCAGCAATTTGTACTGTTTTTGAAAAAGACTACCATTATGGTGTAGGGGTATTAGTAAATTCTCTCTATCACCAAGGTTTTAGAGGGGTATTTTGGGCTGGATATCGTGGTAATTTACCACCTTGGGTTGATTCTGCCCAAGAAAAAGACGGTTATCATGAATTCCCTGTAGCTGAAGGTTGTGTGATTAGATTTGTGGAAATCAAAACATGGAAACATTTAGGTTTTTACAAACCTGATTTTATGTCCAAACTGTGGGATGAATATTGCCCAGATATTGATGCTTTATTTTACTTTGATCCTGATATCGTCAATAAGTGCCGATGGGATTTTTATGAAAATTGGGTAAGTCAAGGAATTGCCCTTTGTGGTGATTCTTGGTATTTAGTTTCTGCTAATCATCCTCGACGTTTAGCATGGAAAAATTTTGCCGAAAATAATGGTTTTGTTTGTGAACGGGAACTGGATTATCACTACAATAGTGGGTTTATCGGTATCCCTAAAAAGTATAAATCTATCCTGACAATTTGGCAGAAATTAGAAGAACTAGGAGAGACAGTAGGATATACAAATTTAGAAAGTTTGTATGGAGATAATAGCTTTCATATTTTTCCATATCTTTATGGAGATCAAACATATTTGAATTTAGCATTGATGCTAACAAATCACCCTTTAAGTACCGTTGGTCCTGATGGCATGGATTTTATTCCTGGTGGTACGATTATGTCTCATGCCACTGTACCAAATATTAAACCTTGGCGCAAGAAATTGATGCTTAGTGCTTTAACTGGTAACGCGCCTACCATCACTGATAAATTATATTGGCAACACAGTCAAACACCTATTCAGCTTTATTCACAAGCAAAATTTATGTGGCAAAAATTAGAAATTTTGTTTGGTTCTGCAATTGGTCGTTTTATTCGCCGTTCTCCAATGTAAGTAAATACAAATACATGAAGTTTAATAATTCAAAATAGTCCTGTGAATATGATCATTTCTCAACTTTTATATTCTATCAGGTCTTTGTTAATCATTCTGTTAATTAACCTACTTATAAATTATGTATCTCAAATTTTCTCGATCTACCTTAAATATTTTCAAGTCTACCAACTTTTGGAAAAATCATCACTTAATTGCCAGGGAATTTAAACACTTCCGTTGGGTAGCTATATTAGCTATAGTTTTTTCAGCTTTAGCTGCTGGTTTTGAAGGTTTTGGTTTAGGTTTTTTGTTAGTATTTTTGCAAAGTCTGACTACTCCTAATGCTGAACCAGTGAAAACAGGTATTGAATGGTTTGATATCTTGATTTTAGGTATTAACACATCAACAATGGAGCGGCTATATAGAGTATCGGCTCTGATTGTCACTACTACTTGTATCCGGGCATTTTTTAATTATGCAAGCTCTTTTTGCATCCAAATTAGTGAAATTAACCTAGTAGATAATTTACGTAAACGTATTTTTGAACAGTTAGCTTCTCAAAGCCTGATTTATTTCAGTCAAAAAAATTCAGGAGAACTAATTAATACTCTCACCAATGAAATGGAGAGAATTAGACAAATTTTTGGAGGAATAGCTTTTTTAACTACTAGAAGTTTAACTTTAATAGTATATTCTATTTCTTTATTTGTTTTATCTTGGCAACTATCCATAGTTTCTATTTTATTATTTGGTCTTTTAGCAGTAGGACTATCAACCTTAAATAAACAAATTAGAGAACGAAGTTTTACTATTACTAAAGCTAATGATCATTTCACGGCTAGAGCTTTAGAATTTATCGAAGGTATACGTACAGTTCATGCTTTTTCTACTCAAGAATTTGAACAGCAAAGATATAATCAAGCCAGTGGTAATATAGTCACAGCTTGGAAGAAAGTTTACTGGATTTCTTTATCTGTTAGACCTCTAGCGGAAAGTTTATCTACTTTAATTCTCATTACCATGATTTGTGTAGCTTTGGTAACGGGATTAATGGAAGTTTCTACATTGTTAACTTTCTTCTTTGTACTGTTCCGACTTGTACCCATGACTCAAGACTTAAATGGAGCAATAGCTTTTTTAAGTACCCAAGCTGGGGCGGTGGAAAATATCAAAGATTTACTCAAACCAGATGATAAAATTTATTTCCAAAATGGTCATCTTCACTTTGGTAGACTAAACAGAAGTATAGATATTATCGCTGTCAATTTTGGTTATAAACCTAATCGTTTAGTTCTCAAAGATATTACCCTGACAATTGAAAAGGGAAAAATGATTGCTTTTGTAGGTGCATCTGGTGGAGGCAAGACTACACTGGCTGATTTAATTGCTAGATTTTATGATCCAAAAGATGGTAAAATTCTCATAGATGGTGTGAATTTACAACAGTTTGAGATTAATTCTCTCCGCCGGAAAATGGCAATTGTTAGCCAAAAAAGTTTTATTTTCAATACCTCTATCCGCAATAATATTTCCTATGGGACATCAGATGCAACTGAGGCAGAAATAATAGAAGCTGCACGTTTAGCCAATGCCTTAGAATTTATCAAAAAATTACCCCAAGGATTAGATACAATCATTGGCACTGATGGTGTGCAATTATCTGGTGGACAGCAACAAAGAATTGCGATTGCACGGGCATTAGTTAGAGATCCAGAAATTCTAATTTTAGATGAACCAACCAGTGCTTTAGACTCAATTACTGAACAGGTAATTCAAGAACTATTAGATAAATTTACCATCGGTAGAACAGTAATTGTCATTGCCCATCGCCTATCTACAATTGCTAAAGCTGATAAGGTTATTGTCTTGGAACAAGGACAAATTGTAGAACAGGGACAATACCAAGAACTGCTCAAACAGCGTGGGAAGTTTTGGCAATATTATCAAGTTCAAAATGAAGTGGGATAAATAATAAATAGAACATTGACTACTTAATTAAAGCAAAAAAATGATTAGTGAACAATTAGCTAATTTCAATGGTAGGGTATACTTTTTTTGTTTACCAAGAACGGAAACTGAGGGAGGTGATCAATTTCAACATTTATTTATCTGTTTAGCAGAAGGTTTTAAAGAATTAGGAATTTCAATTTTTTCTAATATTAACTATTGGCAAGAATCACCGGATAGCCAAGAATATTTGTTCCGTCATTCCCCAGATATTACCCCTAATGATTGTTCAATAGTAATATTTAGTAACAACTGGTTTAACAGTAATTATCCTTCACCCGAAAACCTATTTCATTCTCAACGTAAATATGTGACTGTTTATTTAGATGGCAATGATAATAACCAAGATTATGATCAACGTCCTGAATATAAACAGTTTGATTTTGTATTGAGAACTCATTATAATCGGCACTTAAATTATCCTAGTAATTTTTATCCTTGGGGCTTTGGTTTAAGTAATCGGATTCTCAAAGAATTACAAGATTTACCCAAATTTCAGGATAGGAAAAAACAAATACTGATTAATTTTCGCCATTGGCAAACAGGCCATCCTGTGAGAAATTTTACTTCTAGTTTATTAATTCCTGAAATTAGTAAATTTTTAGCCATAGATAATAGTGTAGATGATAAAGCTAATTATTCTCGAGATCCATACCATTATTTACATTGGCTACAAACAGGTGCAAGACACTATCCCAGTTATTATCAAAGGTTAAAAAATTCTATGGCCTGTGCTTGTTTTGGTGGTTTTTTTGTACCTAGTTTTCCTCAAAAAGCTGGTAGTTTAATTAATCGAAATCTCCAAAAGATTATGACTAGATTGAAATTAAAATCTCATACCGTTGCACAGTGGGATAGTTGGCGTTTATGGGAATCTTTAGCCGCTGGTTGTGCTACTTTTCATTTAGATTTTGATAAATACGGGATTACTTTACCAACAATGCCAGTAAAGTGGCAACACTACATCGGTATAGATTTAGATGATATCAAAACAGCTATAGATCGAATAAATGATGATCCAAATCTTTTAGAAACTATAGCTTTTAATGGTCGAAATTGGGCAATTGAAAACTATAGTCCATTACCAACAGCTTTACGCTTTTTAGAAATAATTTACCAACAAAAGATTGTTATACAATAGATAAAAATACTTTAATTAAGGTATTTTAGTTAGTGATTAAATGCTATTTAATAGCGTGGCTAAATTATTAATTCTTATGTTAATCAGGAATTTAGCATCAGATAAATCATCCCCTACAGAAATTTACAAATATGTCTATTAACTCTAATTTATCTGAACCTCTGGTTAGTATTATTATCCCTACATATAATCGTCCAGATTATCTCAAACAGGCGATTTATAGTGCAGTCACACAAACCTATAAAAATATAGAAATTGTTGTTTCTGATAATTGTAGTCCTGAAAGTCCTCAATCTTTAGTAGAATCTTTTGCTGATCCTAGAATTAGATTTTGGCGACATCCTGAAAATGTGGGAATGCTAAAAAATCAGATGAATGGGTTTAAAATGGCACGGGGTAAATATGTCGCTAGTCTTCATGATGATGATATGTGGACTCCAAATTTCTTGGCTAAACTTATTCCCCATTTAGAAAATAATCCTAATTTAATTCTTGCTTTTTCTGATCAATATATTATTGATAATCAAGGGAAAATAGATACTGTTAAAACTGAGGAATGTTCCCGATATTATAAACGTCAACAGTTGGCTTCGGGAATTTATTGGGATTTCCAAAAAATGGGTTTAATTGATAAAAGTATTCCTACGGCTTCAGCTTGTGTAATGAGAAATGGTTTAATTGATTGGGATAGTATTCCCTTAGAAATTGGGGGAATGTGGGATCTATATATAACTTACCTATGTTGTATTTCCGGTTATGGTTTATATTACGATTATGAAAAATTAACCTATTATCGTAACCATGAACAAACCGACACTAATATCAGTGGTAGACGTAATATCCAAGCTAAGATTCGTAATGCTAAAAGTGCTATTTTCTGTTATCAGATTTTTATGGATAATCCCAAAATCCAAAGGTTTCATTCTCATTTTAGAAAACTCTGGTTAGAAGCACACACAACTTTAGGTATCGGTTTGATGCGAGATCAAAAAAATGTTGATGCTCGTTCTTTATTTTGGCGAACATTACAGCAACAAAAATTTAATTTACGGACTTTTATAGCTTTGATTATCAGTTTCATACCTACAAAATTAACTAATAAATTACTAGGTACTTGAGCATTATTGAATTGATGAAAATATTAGCTTTTATAGAGGATTTAATCAGTGAAAATTTGTATTATTACCCACAAAATAAAAACCGGTGATGGTCAAGGCAGGGTAAATTATGAAGTCGTTTTAGAAGCAATTCGTAGGGGTTATCACTTAACTTTGTTAGCTAGTGAAGTATCACCAGAATTAGCTGCAAATAGTTTAGTTAACTGGGTAGAAATTCCTGTCAATAGATATCCCACAGAATTTTTACGTAACTTTATTTTTGCCCAAAAGAGTGCCACTTGGTTACGTAAACATCGCCATGAATTTGATGTAATTAAAGCTAATGGGGCAATTACAAACGGCACTACTGATGTTAATGCTGTGCATTTTGTCCATAGTTCTTGGGGTAAGTCTCCTGTACATATTTCCCGTGAGCATAAAAATTTATATGGTTTATATCAATGGTTGTACACTGCCATTAATTCCTATTGGGAAAAACAGGCATTTCTTCAGACTAAAGTAGTAGTTGCTGTATCAAATAAAGTAGCTGAAGAATTAGTTGACATTGGTGTATGCCGTGATAAAATTCATGTTATTCCTAATGGTGTTGATTTAACAGAATTTTCTCCAGGTGTAGTTGATCGTCAACAATTAGGTTTACCAAAAAATGTAAATTTGGCTATGTTTGCGGGAGATATTCGTATTTCTCGAAAAAACTTAGATACCGTACTTGATGCTTTAGTAAAAGTTCCTAATTTACATTTAGCAGTAGTTGGTGAAACTAAAGATAGTCCCTATCCTCAAAAGGTAGAAAAGTTAAATTTAACGGATAGGGTGCATTTTTTAGGTTATCGCCGGGATATGCCAAAAATTCACCAAGCATCTGATTTTTTTGTGTTTCCTTCCCGTTATGAACCCTTTGGATTAGTAGTAATTGAAGCAATGGCTTGTGGTTTACCGGTTATTACTGCTAAAACTACTGGCGCTGCGGATTTAATCACTCCAGCTTGTGGAATTGTTTTACCTGAATGTGATGATGTTGATGCTTTAGCCAAGGCTTTAAATTTACTCAATGGCGATCGCATTCTCAGGCAAAAAATGGGTAAAGTTGCTCGTTTTATTGCTGAACAACATAGCTGGATCAATATGGCACAAACCTATATAAATTTATTTGAAGAGTTAGTTAAAAATGAGAAACACAGTTCTCATCCCCACCTATCGCCGTCCTCAAGATTTGTCACGTTGCCTGTTAGCTCTACAAGCTCAAACTAAACCCGTTGATCAATTAATTATTACTGTCAGAGATAATGATGAGGCAACTTGGCAATTTTTGAATGGTTTTTCTGACCATAATTTACCATTACAAATTGTCACAGTCACTCAACCGGGAGTAGTGGCGGCGCTCAATGCTGGCCTAGCAGCGGTGACAGGAGATATAGTTTCAATCACTGATGATGATGCAGCGCCCCACATTGACTGGTTAGAAAAAATTACCGCTCACTTTCTCAGTGATAGTTGCATAGGTGCAGTGGGAGGTAAAGATTGGGTACATCAAGGTAACAAAATAGAGGATGGAACTTGTAAAGTAGTAGGGCGTTTACAGTGGTTTGGGCGAGTAATTGGTAATCATCATTTAGGGGTAGGAACAGCCCGCGAAGTTGATATTCTCAAGGGTGTAAATATGAGTTTTCGCACCCAAGCAATTGCCAATTTAAAATTTGATGAAAGAATGCGAGGTACTGGCGCACAAGTTCATTTTGAAATGGCATTTAGCCTAAATCTGAAACGTGCTGGATGGAAAATTATTTATGATCCAAATATAGCAGTAGATCATTATCCTGCCCAACGTTTTGATGAAGATAAACGCCAAAATTTTAATGCTGTTGCCTTCACAAACTTAGTTCACAACGAAACCCTAGCTTTATTAGAATACCTCTCTCCAATTCAAAAAATAGTATTTATATTCTGGGCAATTTTCATCGGTACAAGAGAAAGTTTTGGCATCATCCAATGGCTGAGATTATTACCAACTCAAGGTAAAATTGCCACCCAAAAATTACAGGCATCTTTGCGGGGACGTTGGCAAGGATGGCAAACATATAAAAATATCAAAGTTTTCAGCTATCAGTAATCAGCAGCCAATAACAGCAATATTTTGATGTATTAATCATCTAAAAATCATGTTTTCTAAACAAATACTTTTCAACAGCTTTTTACAATCTACCTATTCTCCCAAAGATAGATCCGCACAAGCCTGGCTAATAATTTTAGGATTTATTTTACTGATCATTACTTGTTATTTTGGTGGTGCTGCTTCCCTCTTAAAAATCATCTTTCCCGCCGCATCTTTTGTAGTAGGAATATTTTTATATTTACGTCATCCCATTCTTTACATTGGTTTCACTTGGTGGATTTGGTTTCTCACACCCTTACTCGCCCGTTTAGTTGATTATCGCATTGGTTGGGACTATACTCGCCAAATACTCCTTGCTCCTTATTTAGTAGTTTTTGTCACCGTTGCCACCTTTTTAAAACACTTACCCAGTGCCATTCGCCAGGGAGGATTACCGTTTGTTTTAGCTGCTATTGGGGTAATGTATGGCGGTTTAGTAGGCTTAATTTTTAATCAACCAGTACCCGTAATTCGTGGTTTTTTAGATTGGATGAGTCCGATTATTTTCGCCTTTCACTTATTTATGAATTGGCGAGATTATCCTAGTTATCGTCAACATATTCAGCGAGTATTTATTTGGTCAGTTTTAATATTAGGAGCTTATGGAATTTTTCAATTTGTCGTCGCTCCTGAGTGGGATAAATACTGGTTAATAGAATCAAAAATGTTTACCAGTGCTGGTGATCCTGTACCTTTTGGAATGCGGGTTTGGAGTACATTACACTCTCCTGGTCCTTTTGGTGCTGTTATGCAAACAGGTTTATTATTATTATTCAGTGCTTCTGGACCATTAATTTTTCCAGCTTCAGCCGTTGGTTATTTATCATTTTTACTTTCCCAAGTGCGGACAAGTTGGGGCGGTTGGTTGTTAGGAATAATCATAATTTTAACATCAGTTAAAGCCCATATTCAAATGCGCTTAATTATGATCATCTTAGTGATGGCTATGTGTGTAATTCCCCTCACAACTATTGAACCAATTTCCGAAGTCGTCACTACAAGACTAGAAAGTTTTTCTAACTTAGAAGAAGATGGTAGTTTTAAAGATAGATCAAAAACTTACAATCGTAACCTTGATTTAGCCCTTTCTACAGGCCTTGGTAATGGCTTAGGAAATATCTGGAAAGTCAATGAAGAAACCGGGCAAATTGAAGTCGTGGTTATTGATAGTGGCATTCTCGATATGTTTTTTACTTTAGGTTGGTTTGGAGCTATTCCCTATGTGGGTGGATTATTATTAATGCTTATTACCATCAGTAGATATACGGAAGGAAAGTTTGATAGTTTTGTCAGTGCGGCTCGTGCTATTGGTATTAGTTCCTGCGCTCAGTTAATTATTTTCAGCGGAATGTTAAGTGTTGCAGGTATGATTATGTGGGGATTTATGGCAATGGCAATGGCAGCCCATAAATACTATCGTCATCAAAGCATGAAGATATAATTACCACATCTATCATCTGAGAAAAATGAGAATCTAGATATTTTGCAATTATAAATTAACAGATTTGTTCTTTTTCCGGAAAATAAAAATTCTCGATTTATTGTCAAGTCGGGAATTTTTAGCATAATGCTATATAATATTTTTATGTTTTATTAATAAAGTTGATTTTTCAAGCAATTTATATTTTGAAAAATTTAAACAATTAGTTGCATAACTCTATTTTACCCATTCTTGTATATATGAGGGAATCATGAATCAAATTAATCAGGTAGCAATTGTTGGGGGCAGTCACGGTAATGAACTAATCGGTGTTCATTTAGTGAAAAAGTTCCAAAGACATCCAGATTTAATCAAAAGAAATGGTTTTAAAACTTTTTCATTATTGGGTAATCCTCAAGCTATTGATGCGTGTAGAAGATATATTGATAGAGATTTAAACCGTTGTTTCAGAATTGATAATTTACCATCTGAAGAAATTACTATTTATGAAGAAATAAGAGCCAGAGAAATTCAAAATATCTTACAACCATTAAATGAAAATTTTGTAGATGTAATTATTGACTTACATACCACTACTGCCAATATGGGAATATGTCTAATTCTTGGCAATATGCACCCCATCTTGCTAGATTTAGCCGCCTATTTGAGCAGTGTTAATCCCTTAGTTAAAGTCTATATTCATGAGCAACCAAGAAATAGTGGTTTTTTGCGTTCTTTGAGTGAATTAGGCTTTGCTATAGAAGTTGGTGCTATTGCTCAAGGTATTTTAGATGCAGAATTATTCCAGCAAACTGAAAAAATAGTTTATGCTGCTTTAGATTTTTTAGAACAGGTAAATCAAGGAGAAAATCAACCTAAACCTAAAGCTAAACCTAACACTATCACTATTTACAAATCTCTTAATGCTGTGGATTATCCTAGAGATGAAAATGGAGAAATCAAAGCCATGATTCACCCTAAATTACAATCTAAAGATTATCAACCACTACATCCTGGTGATCCTATATTTTTAACTTTTGAAGGGCGAGAAATTTTTTATCAGGGAGAATCTACCGTATATCCTATTTTCATTAATGAAGCAGCTTATTATGAAAAAGGAATTGCCATGTATTTTAGTCAAAAACAAGAAATTGATATATAAACAGGTAGATGCTTTTATGATTTAAACTAACTATTTACCTGTTACCAACTCTCTAGTACCTATAGGTGTAATCATGTGATATTCTTGAGTAAGTTCATGGTAAACAGTCAAAGTTTCTTCACTAACTCTTTGAACACTAAATCTTTCTAAATTTTGTTGAGCGCGAATTTTCCAAGTTTGTAATTGTTGAGGATTATTTAATAATTTTTGCAACGTTTGAGCTAAGATTTGACTATCTTGAGGTGGTACTAAAATACCTGCTTGATGATGATCTAAAGTTTCAGGAATGCCACCGACATTACTAGCAATAATTGCACAACCAGCTTCTCTAGCTTCTGTCAGCACTAAACCAAAAGATTCACAGTGAGAAGCAAGAACAAAGATATCTGTTGATAACATATATCGTTGGGGTTCTGGTTGAAAACCTTCAAAATGAATACGTTGGTTAAGGTTGCCAAAGTCTTGAACAATGTTTTCAAACATGACTCTATCTGGACCATCTCCAACTAGATAAAGATGGGCTTCGGGAAACTCATTAGCAATAATTTGGAAGGCAGTAATTAATTCCATAATCCCTTTTCGGGTATACATTCCTGCGACTGTTGTAATGGCAGGATGATGTAGTTTTATTGGTGGATAATCTGTAATTTTGGGATGTCGAGGACTGTCTAAAGTTCCATTAGCAACTACCCGCAATTTATGGGCAGGAATACCGCGACGAATCATAGAATTAGCAACTGCATTACTAACAGCAATAACTCGATCTGCCAATCCCATTAAAATTGCACTACGTTGAAATTCATTATGTACGGTAGAAACTAAATTATAGTGATAATTATTTCTTAAAAATCCTGCTAATACAACTCCTGTCATCATGTGGGCGTGAACTATATCTGGCTGAAATTCTCTGATAATTTTTTGATAATTATATGCTGCTTTAATGATGTTTAATGGTGTTCTTGATTGATTTAGTTGAAAGTGTTTGACTCCATGATTTTCTAATAGTTCTGTATATTCTCCCCCCGCAGAAGCAAAAGCAACATCTAGTCCTTGTTTTGCTTGTACACAAGCTAAATCTACAGCAACATTAACAATACCATTACCAATTTTCTGTACATGATTAGTAATATGTAAAATTCGCATTTATTTGTTCTCCACTGTTACTTATAAGTAATTTACTTACTATGAAAGAATATTTCCTCAGATCCTAAAAAACATTTAATAAACCCATGAGGTAAACATTGTGTTTGAGAAATATAGCTGGCGATCGCCTGTTTTTTCTTTTCTTGGACTGAAGAAATTGATAAGCGATAAGCAAAGGCAATATCTTTTAACTTCAAAAGTATAAATAATGGCGCTCTCCAAAATGCCCAGATAGGATATTGTAAAAGTTTCACCTGAATTCCTGATTGAGAAATTGCTTCTTTTACCAAATAAAATGTTGCCTCATGATCTCGATGACAGTCTTTACAATGAGGTACATAAACTTCTCCGGGTTGATATTTTGTTAATAACTCAGAAATATCATTAATTAACTGTTGTTTAGTATCAAGAACTAAATCTGGTAAAGTTCCATCTTGTTGATTAAAAAAATAAATTTCTGAAGATGGTACACCCAATATATCCAAAGCCTTTAATGATTCTTCCTGGCGAATTTTAATGATTTGATTTTGGATATTTGGATCTGTACAATATGAACCTCTACCATCAGTTAAAAATGCCACAACTACATTAACTCCTTCCTCCCTTTTCCGGGCAATCATACCACCACAACCAAAGGTTTCATCATCTTGATGAGGAGAAAAAACCATTGCCGCAGTATTACTAAATTCCAGTGGTTTACTTGTCCAACGTAAAATTAATTGAGAAATGAACAAATAATGAAGATTTTGGACTTTATGTAATAAGACAGGAGGAATAATAGTTTGTAATTTCATCAAGATTGCTTTTTTCATATCGTTTAAGAAACAGATAAAGTTGGCTAAAATTTACAGACTGCGCTATTGTTACAGGGCGTAACAGCAGCTATTACCATTAATTTTTATCATAATTAATTAGCAATTAGGATATTTATTGATTCTGTAAAATTAAACCAATAATATAAAGATTCCTGCTGCTGAAAAATGAAGATAAAAATTGAGAAAATATAGTTAAATATGGTTAATAAAACCCCGAACTCTTAAAGAATTCGAGGATGTAATTTGTTACTAACTTTGGCTTATATTGTCAAGCGATAAACCAGCACCTTACCATTCAGATTTTCTTCTACAAACACTAAATATTCACCATTTTTACGGCGAAAAGCACGAATACCATAGGGAATATCAACCCAACCACTTTCTTTACCTACTTCCACACCAGGACTCAATTTATGTACAAGTTTTCCAGTCTTAGCTTGATAAACATAAACCTCCGCAGTTTTCACAGTCACAGCAAAAACATAATCACCAGCTACACTCATAGCAACGGTCATAATTTCCCGTTTACCAGTAGTATCATAGGGAACTACAGTCCGCCATTTAGGAGTGCGATTTCCTTTACTCCAATTATCAAATCTAGCAATTTCAGATCCGATGACTTTAGCATCATCACCAATGGAAGGATGTTCAGCAGTAAAACCTGATAAATACATAGTATCTGTTGCCGGAAAATATTCAATTCTTCGCAAATCACTAAAGATACTAGGAGTCATTTCTTTCCGCATAGAACGGTAGGTGTAAATCGGGTTTCCTTTACTATCTAAACCCTGTAAAGGATAATGACGAATACCATCTTTTGTTCTTAAAGTTTTCCAAACATCTCCTTTACTATCTACCCACCAACCACCGATATAGGGATAATCTTTACTGTTATCATATTCATTTTGATCAAATTTTCCATTACCATTTCCATCTCGCCAAATCCATTCACCTTGAGATGGTTGATAAGGCGGCCAATTACCATTAATTGCTTTACCTTGATCATTTGTTCCTACAAACATTCCCGCCGGAATCGCAATTTTGCCATCTGTTTTTGGTTGAAACCGATATATTTGTAATTTACTATTAAACATATCTGTTAAAAATAAAAATGGCTGTCCCTTAATCCGGCGGAAAATAGTCCCATCAGATAATATATGTAGGCGGGGATCTTGAGGATATTTAAAAGGATTTAAAGTATAGGCTTTATAAGTCCATTGTTTACCTGCTGGTTTACTATAATCCATCAAATATTGTTCATGTTTAGTGAACAAATTCACACCATCACTTTGAGGATCAGTATCAGCATTATCCATAAAAGTTAAACCGAGTAACTGCCATTCTAATTTCCCTGATGAAGAGAATTTTCTTAAATCTGTACCCGATGTATTAAAACCATTATTATTAATATAAATATTCCCTTTCGCATCCGCTCCTACTGCTGTAATTCCGTAAAATTTTAAGTTGCCAACTTCACCAGTCACACCACTATAAACACCATTTTGAACGCCAAAAGTGCTAATTTTTTTAGGTTGATTCTTGATATTATAAATCAATACTTGTTGCCTAACACCATTTTCTGCCACTAATAATTTATCTTTTTGATAAATAGCAATAGCTGTAGGATCAACAATATCTACAATTGCTTGCGGTAATTTTTTACCATTTTGATCATAATGAACTACCTTACCATCTTTAGTACCTTTTTTATTTTCAATAATCCATAAATTTTTTGCTGAATCAATAGCTATTCCCCCAGGATTTGTCACATAGAAATTATCTATTTCTGCCATTGTTTCCGCATCAAAAACACGGACAGTATTAGCATCTGCATTACTGACAAATAACTTATTACCTATAGTTGCTAAACCAGTTACAGGGCTTTTTTTACTGATAATTAACATACTTTTATCCCAGCCATTACCACTAGGAAAAGGTACAGGTTTTCCCGCTAAATTATAACGTCTCACACAGTACCAAGTTTCACCATCAGGAGGATAACCTTTTTCTTTACTCATTCCTCCTTGAGTTATGGCCAGATAAATATATTTACTATTAACTGTTACTGCTTTTCCCCCTAAACGATTCCAACCATGAGTATCTTCTAATATACCAGTGATTTTTCCGTTTTCATATATTCCGGCTTCTGTTCCCGCTTCATCCCATTTACTATTAGTGTAAATTCTGCCATTTTCTGTTACATACATGGCTTCAATATTATTTTGTATTCGTGATTTTCCTGTTCCATTTGTGTTACCTATCCAAGAGGTTTGATAAGTAAAATTTTGGGATACAGCGGTTTCAGTGGTAGCCTGATTTATTGCCATTCCTATAAATGTCACCACTAAAGCACAGGTAAAGCCAAGTAACATATTAAAGGCTATTTTTTTCTGCCAATATCTATTTTTCTTGATTTTATTAATTACTTGATTAATTTTATTTACAATTGTCTGAAGTGGTGACATAAGCATATTTTTCTAATTTTTACATCGGATAGATATAGTTAAAATGCAGGAATTATTATCAAAATTAACGGTAACTAATAAAATAACAAACACTCATCTTGAATGTCACGCAATTTTACTAAAGCTTTATCTAAAAAATATATTTTTCATATTTAACGATCAATAATCAGAGTTATTTTATGTAAATAAAGTATTGGAGAAGCATTCAATAATTTAGGTTATAAATAATACATAAAAAATCATTGCTAATCTAAATCTATTTCTAATGAAGTATTTTATATCCTCAATAGATGTCAAATACTTAATAAGTATGTAATGAGGAAAATAATCATGATTGTTAAAATATTAACTATTTTTTATATCCGTAGAGTATCCATAGATAACTAATCATGTTTTCAAAAACTTACTGATTCAGATTTTTTTAGCTGAATTCAAAATTTAGTTATTGGGTATTTTCAGAATTATAAATGAGTAATAGAAGATTTGTTATGTATAAAATTAGGAGATAACTCAGTGTCAGAAAAACATAGTAACTCATCCTCTCATTCCGCATCCATTCTTACAGTTGGAACAGGTTGGTTTCCCAAAACACCAGGGGGGTTAGAAAGATATATTTATGAACTTACCCATAAACTAGCTGCAAATAATGACCGGATAGAATTTTGTGGTGTTGGTTTACCTGAAGATGAAAATACACCTGTTAAATTACATAACTTAGGATTTCCAGATACCCCAACTTGGCTAAGATTATGGAAAATTAGAAATGAATTTAAAAACATTAGTAAAAATATCAACTTAGGAGAAATTGATGCTATCAATTTACACTTTGCTTTGTATAGCTTTCCTATTTTAGATTTATTACCTAAACAAGTACCGATAACTTTTAATTTTCATGGACCCTGGGCTTGTGAAAGTCAAGAAGAAGTAGATAAAAAATTTACTATTTGGATTAAAAGACAGTTTATAGAAAAGAAAACTTATCATCAATGTGATCGGTTTATTGTTCTTAGCCAGGCTTTTGGTAATATTTTACATGAACAATATCAAATTCCCTGGAATAAAATTTATTTAATTCCTGGTGGTGTAGACATTAATCATTTTCATGATCATTTATCCCGCGTTCAAGCAAGAGAACAATTAAATTGGCCTACTGATAGATATATATTATTCACCTCCCGTCGTCTAGTTCATCGTGTCGGAATTGATAAGTTATTAACAGCGGTTGCTAATATTAAACCGACAATTCCTGAAGTTTGGTTAGCTATTGCTGGGCGTGGACATATTCAAAATTTATTAGAACAACAAGTCAAAGAATTAGAACTAGAAAATAATGTTAAATTCTTAGGTTTTCTCCCTGATGAACAATTACCAATTGCTTATCAAGCAGCAGATTTAACAGTTATGCCTAGTCAATCTTTTGAGGGTTTTGGATTAGCAATTGTGGAATCTTTAGCCTGTGGAACTCCGGTTTTATGTACACCTGTAGGGGGAATGCCAGAAATTTTACAGAAATTTTCACCAAGTTTAATTACTGAATCTATTCATGTTAATAGTATAACTGATAAACTGCAACAGATAATATTAGGAAATATTACCATACCTACAAGATCAGAATGTCGTAATTATGCAGTTCAAAATTATGACTGGAATCATATTTCTCAATTGGTAAGACGGGTAATTTTAGCTAGATAGATGTAAATGAAAGGAGAGAATTTTATGAAGGTTTTATTTTTAGATCAAAGTGGTAAACCTGGTGGTGCTGAGTTGTGTTTGTTGGATATTGTTAAACCTTTTGCTAATACTTCTTTAGTGGGTTTATTTGCAGATGGTGATTTTAAGAAGTTACTAGAAACAAATCATATTCCTGTACAGGTTTTAACCACTCAAGCTATTAAAGTTAGTAAAGAAAGTGGTTTATTTTCAGCAGTAGCTAGTTTAGGTCAAATTCTACCTTTAATTTATCAGGTTATCCAAATTGCTAGGAAATATGATCTAATTTATGCTAACACTCAAAAGGCTTTAGTTGTGGGTGCTATAGCTAGTTTTATTTCCGGTGTTCCTTTAGTTTATCATTTACATGATATTCTTTCTTTAGAACATTTTAGTCAAACTAATTTACAGGTGGCAATTACTTTAATTAATAAGTTTGCATCTTTGGTAATTGCTAATTCTCAAGCTAGTAAAACTGCATTTATTCAAGCTGGAGGTAAAGCAAATATTACTCATGTTGTTTATAATGGGTTTGAACCTAAAAACTATCAAGTTGAAGAAACAGAAGTTAAAAAAATCAGAGAAGAATTAGGTATAAATGATAATTTTGTAGTGGGACATTTTAGCCGTCTTTCTCCCTGGAAAGGACAACATATTTTAATTACTGCTTTAGCTAATTGTCGAGAAAATGTAACTGTAATTTTCGTGGGTGATGCTTTATTTGGAGAAGATGAATATGTGAAAAAGTTACATCAACAAGTAAAAGATTTGGGTTTAGAAAACCGGGTAAAATTTTTAGGTTTTCGTGATGATATTCCTCAATTAATGTCAGCTTGTGATTTAGTTGCACATACTTCTATTGCACCCGAACCTTTTGGAAGGGTAATTGTTGAAGCTATGTTATGTGGTAAACCTGTGGTTGCGGCTAAAGCTGGTGGTGCTGTAGAATTAGTTGAAGATGGAATAAATGGTTTTTTAGTAACACCTAATAACTCGGAAGAATTAGCCCAGATAATTAATAATTATGTTGAGGATAAGGTGAATATTTTAGAGATTGCTAATCATGCTAGAATTAACGCTAGTCATAGATTTAATGGTGATTTTATTAATTATAAAATTCAAGAATTATTGAAAACTGTTATTTCTAAAAACTAAATTAATTACCAAATCTCTGTTAAGTCTAAAACAAATCCTGGTAGGATATCTTCACCTTTTAATGTTTGGGGATGATCTAATTCTTCTATATTTTTACCAGGACGATAAATATATACCTTCTGTTGTTTTATATCAATTAACCAAGCTAATTTAACACCATTTTCTATATATTCTGCCATTTTTTCTTGTAGGGTTTTTAAGTTATCAGTTTCAGAACGCAATTCTACTACAAAATCAGGACAAATTGGTGCAAATTTCTTTCTTTGTTCTGTGGGTATTGCTTCCCACCTTTCCTTTTTTATCCATGCTGCATCAGGAGAACGTACAGCGCCATTAGGTAAGGTAAAAGCACTACTAGAACCAAAACCTACACCTGTACTATTTTGTTTTGTCCAATTACCTAATTGCACAATTAAATTAAAATTCTTTTCTTCTGTTTCTGATCCGGTAGGTGACATAATTAATAAATCTCCAAGTTGGTTACGTTCAATTCTAAAATTGCGGTTTAATTGACAAAAATCAAAAAATTGATCATCATTCATGATGACATCTGGTTGCATTTTTAGAACCATTGGTAAGATTTCTGTAACTGTGGGTGTTTGTGTGTTCATAGTTTTGTTTTTGAATGTGGAAAATGAGGATGCAGATCCGTATTGATTAATTATTAATTGATTACCAAATATCTGTTAAATCCAAAATAAATCCTGGTAAGATATCTTCACCGTTTAATGTTTGGGGATGATCTAATTCTTTCACAGGTTGATCAGGACGACAAACATATACTTTCTGTTGTTTTCTATCAATTAACCAAGCTAATTTAACACCATTTTCTATATATTTTACCATCTTTTCTTGTAATTTTTTAAAACTATCATTTGGTGAACGTAGTTCAATTACAAAGTCAGGTGCAATGGGAGCAAATTTTTCTTGTTGTTCGGGTGTTAAACTTTCCCACCGTTCTTTTTTTACCCAAGCAACATCAGGAGAAACATCTTCTCCATTAGGTAATTTAAAACCCGTAGAAGAATCAAAACCTTTACCTAATTTGGTCTTTTTATTCCAAATTCCTAATTCTACAACAATATCAAAATTACAATTTCCTGTATCGCTACCTGTTGGTGGCATAATTATTAATTCCCCTGATGCTGTGCGTTCAAATCTTAAATCCCGGTTATTTTGACAAAGTTCTAAAAATTGGTCATCTGTTAAATTCAGGTTTAATGTTAGTTGAGGAGGTAAAGTTGTTATTGCAGTGTTCATTATTTTTACCTCAAAGTGTTAGGTTTTGATTGATCCAATTGATAATTATGTGGAAAATGAGGATGCAGATCCCCGACTTCTGATGTAAAGATAAGATTAAAAAAGAAGTCGAGGATCTTAACCCCTACATTATATGATATTAGAACTCTCCAGCTAATGCGGGAACACATTTTTCACACCCACCCGGAAATGAATTTCCGGTCTAATAGCTCAAGTGCGTTAAAACGCACTATCTAAACATAAAAATAGTCGGTTTTAACCGACTT
>RDXV01000068.1 GCA_004292695.1 Nostocales cyanobacterium
AAATCCAAAAATTTGGGGATGATAGATAGCTGAAACTATTCCCTATTCCCTATTCCCTATTCCCTACCTCAACGAACAGACTTTTTCAGCAACCCCTATTTACCTAAAAATATTTATAATAATACAATGAAGTAAGGGTAATTCATGAATTACCTATACAAAAACCACACCAAAAAATACCACAAGCGCGGGGATTATATGACCTCGACTACAGATTTTACTACCACTCCAATTAGTCTCCCAGACCATACTCAACTACCTTGTGAAGATGGTACATTTGTGAAAAACTTCCAGGAACACCCCCAAAGTATTCTCCTAACAGAATCAATTAAACCAATATTGCAAAAAATCCATCCCGATGGACAATATTGTATAGGTCAAGATAGCGGTATTTACTGGCGAATTACCGAACCTTTAGAACGGGGTGCAGAAGCTCCTGATTGGTTTTATGTGCCGAATGTTCCGCCTAGTTTAAATGGACAAGTGCGCCGTTCTTATGTTTTATGGCAAGAGTATATTTCACCATTAATTGTCTTAGAATTTGTTTCTGGTAATGGTGAGGAAGAAAGGGATAAAACACCCTGGAAAGGTAAATTTTGGATTTATGAACAGGTGATACATCCAGCTTTTTATGGTATTTATGAAGTAAATAAAGCTAGTGTGGAAGTTTATCATTTATTGGAAAATAAATACCATTTATTACCTGCTAATGAAAGGGGACATTATCCCATTCCCGCTTTAGGAGTAGAGTTAGGAATATGGCAAGGTGAATATCAAAATTTAGATTTACCTTGGTTACGTTGGTGGGATCTAGATGGTAATTTATTATTAAGTGGAGAAGAGCGAGCAGAACAGGAATATCAACGAGCAGAAAGGGAAAGTCAAAGGGCAGAAAGGGAAAGTCAAAGGGCAGAAGAAGAACGCCTAAAAAATGAACGTTTAATTGCTAAATTGCGTGCTTTAGGTGTTGAACCGGACTAAACTAGATAAGCCAGATACCGAACCTCTTTAAGAAGTCCGGTATCTATAGCTTATTAACGATAATCCTGACTTTGAATACTCCGCAATTTCGCCGCATCTCTCATACCATAATCAGCACGAGTAAAGCGGTTCAATTGCATTTCAAAAAATTCTCTATTTGCCTGTAAATGCTTAGGATTGGGATCATCTAAAGGATATAACAACGCAGTTCTTAAAGCCTGAATTACCGCAGAAGTTACATTATACATTGAACGTTGGAAAGTCACACCCAACTGAATCAACATATCATCTTCACCCCGACAATGTTGTTTGTAATAATCAACTAAATATTGGGGGAGAAAATGCAACATATCCTGCATTAATAATGTTGGTGGAATACCCGCAGTACCTACAGGAAATACATCAGCGTAAAGAATACCATAATGGAAGTCTTTTTGATCTTCTGGTACTTGTCCTGCTTGGGCATTATAAGACTTTGTACCTCTAAATGGTGCGGTCCGATAAAATACAGCTTCTACATAGGGTAAAGCTGCTTCATATAACCAAGTAAAACCTTTTGATTTGGGAATGACTTCATAACATTCACCATCAACATAAACATGATGATAAATGGGACGACCGGCAATAGCAAAGATACCATTAATTAAGAAATTCATAGCATCTGGTACACCTTTAAAACCGCCCTCATCGTAAATATCCGACATTTCAAAAAATACCGGTGCCATCACTTCCCAGAAAAGTCCTAAGTTGGAATAATAAGACATCATCCGACACTGTTCCAAAAACATATCCGGGAACAGTTTATAAAGTCCCAACATTAAGGGATTTTTCTTAAAGTAAGCCTTAATTGCTTTATCAGCATTAGCTCTATATTCGTCTGAATCTAAATAGGCATCAAATTGATTTACTGGAGCGTACATTTTCCGATGCCATAACATCGCTTGCATACAGGCTTCCGCAAATTCCATGTTAATTCTGTCATGGAATAAATGATGCAGTAATTTTGGCATTTTGCGAGTTTCGCCTTTTTCCATAAATGCCAAAAGTTCAGGATGTGCTGTTGCCACACCGCGCCAAATTCTTAAATCAGCATCATCCCCTGCATAATGATTATGTAAATCTAAATATTCTTGAGGTAAGAAGTATTTAAAAGCAGGAAGAGGATTTAAAAAGACTCTTTCAGCGATGTACAATAAATCCCGCCAGTAAAAATCCATCGGTACTGCATAAGCTTTATAAATACCGATAATTTGCATTAGATTTTCTGGTGTATCTGGCAGCATTGAACCACCAGCTTCTAAGCGGTGAATTACTTCTGCAAATTCGTGGTTAGAGGGTGGTAGTTTGGTGATGGGTCTATCGGGAGTTTGTACCATTTTAATTCACTTATGAAGTAGGACTATTTTGTAAATTTTGGTAAGTATTCAGCTATCAGCTATCAGTAATCAGCTTTTACCTAGTAAGTAGACAGATTTTTACTCACATCATTTGCTCAAATCATAATACCGCCACATTTTGTAAGTGTTGATTAGGAAAATTTACTAGACAAAATTTGTGTTTTTTAGCTTCTTGCTGACTGCTGATAGCTGACGGCTGAATGCTTAAAATCTTGGGTTAAATTTTGACGAATTTTCAAGGCGTGAAAGATGCTTAAAACATCATGAGTCCACACTGGTAAAATCAGAGTCATTGCTATTTCTTCAACGGTGTGGAAGAAACCAGCAATACAGGTTAACCATAAAGAAATTCCGGCATAGTTAAAACCGAATAAGGAAACGATTGCTATAAATAAAGTTATACCCCAAAATTTAGCGGAATAGGTATGATAACTGGCAGGTTTGCCATATTTAATTAAGTTGACTATCCACCAAATTCCTTGGGCAAAAACAACGGTAAGTAAGGGTATTTTGTAGGCAATTAATACTTCTGGATATATTAACCAAGCACTGATAAAAACACAGCTAAATAAACAAACATCTGCCCAACTATCCGCTTGTCTTAATTCTGCTGTGCTAACTCCTAATCTTCTGGCAATGATACCATCAAAAATGTCCCCTACAAAGGCAGTAATAAAACCGATTAAAAACCAAATTGTGGTATTTCCATCAAGGGCATCCCAAAGGAGAAAGGGGGCAACTGCAAACCGATAAATAACTAATAGTTTGGGTACAGATTTAAAGTTCATTATTCTTCCTCTTGTAAGTATTCAGCCGTCAGTTATCAGCAGTCAGCAAGATGCCAAAAAACATCAATTCTATCTGGCAAAGTTTCTTAATGCTTAGTTTTTATCTTGTTTATTATGTGGGCAAGACTTGTACTGATAGAAGTCAAAGTATACCCACCCCACAAGATAGAAGTTTTTCTGACAAGCTGATAGCTGATTGCTGATAGCTGACAGCTTAAATAATTACTTCAATGCCACTTGGGAAGTTACGGTTTTTTCAGGAATAGCTGCTACCATTGCGTTAGTTGTGGTTTCACTCCAACGTACTAACCAGGTAGGTTGTACTCCTAAGAAAAGGATGAGGGAAGCTAATATTAATGCGGGAATTTTTTCCGCCCACACTACTCTGGGATAATAAGCTAAGTCGTTATTGAGTCTACCGAAACAGGTACGGTTGAGAAGAATAACGAAGTAAACCGCAGTTAAACCAGAGGAAGCTACACACAATAATGTGGGGATAGGGAAGGTAGAAAAACTACCTTGGAATACGATAAATTCAGCGATAAAACCTGTTAAACCAGGGATACCTGCGCTGGCCATACCACCTAAAACGAGTAAGGCGCTAACAATAGGTAAACCACGAATAGGACTCATTAAACCATTGAGTTTATCGAGTTCTCTTGTTCCTACTTTGGTTTCTACAAGTCCAACTAAGTGGAAGAGAATAGCAAGAATAATTCCATGACTGAACATTTGCGCGACTGCACCAACTAAGGCCAGTTTGGTACTCGATGCTGCTGCAAGTAAAATATAGCCCATGTGACCGATAGAACTATATGCTACCATGCGCTTGATGTCTTTTTGGGCGATCGCAATTACCGCCCCATAAATTGCACTAACAGCACCCCATATTGCTAAGGTTGGTGCTATTAAATTCCATGCTTGGGGAAATAAACCAAAACCAAATCTTAGCAGTCCATAAGTTCCTAACTTTGCTAAAATTCCACCTAATAAAATTGCTATAGGTGCAGATGCTTCAACATAGGCATCAGGTAGCCAAGTGTGGAAAGGAATTAAAGGAATTTTAATCCCAAAACCTAAAATTATGCCGATTAATAAAATTAACTGCATTCCCGCAGATAGGTTTTGAGTATTAACAGTATTTAGGGCAAAACTATGAGAACCACTTAACCACACCATACCCAAGAATGTAGCTAAAATTAATGCCCCAGAAACTGCGGTATAAATCAAGAATTTCATCCCAGCATAAGCTCGCTTTTCTCCTCCCCAAATGGAAATTAATAAATAAAAGGGAATTAATTCCAATTCATAGAACAGGAAGAAAAGCAGTAAATTTTGGGCTAAAAAAGCACCAGCAACACCACCGCTAACTAATAAAATCAGGGAATAGAAAAGTTTAGGACGTTCGGTATTTTCGTTACTGCTGTAAATAGCTATCCAAGTTAAAAAGCTATTCAATACCAACATTAAAATTGATAGCCCATCAACTCCTAATTGATAATTCAGCCCCAAGGTTTCATTCCAAGGTAGATACTCTTGAAATTGCATTCCTGAAGTATGGATATCAAATTTAAAAAGGATGAAACTATTCCATAACAAAGTGACAAAAGCAATAGTTAAAGATACCAGTCTGATTCTATTTTTAGGAATGATTGTATCTGGTATTATTCCGATAATTGCAGCACCAATAATTGGCAACCAAATTAAAACACTGAGCATATTTGGTAATAGGTAATGGGTAATTCGTATTGATTGGATTAATGAAATTAATTAACTGACTAAGCTAACTTTACCATTGTCTAAATCGTAGTAACCGCCAACTATCATCAGTTTATTGGTATTTACTAATTCCGCTAAAACTGGTGATGACTTTAATTTTTTTATTTGTAACAGAATATTGGTTTTACAGACATTTTCTATTTTATCTCCTGGTTGGTCTTTAGCTTTTTTAACTGCTGGTTGAATTGCTTCTATCAAGTTACCGATTTGACCTGGTACTTCAGCTTTTTTAACTGATGCAGTTACAGCACCACATCTTTCATGACCTAGTACCATAATCAATTTTGATCCTAATTCTAAACTGCCATATTCTAAAGTGCCAATTGCTTCAGGTGTAGCAATATTACCTGCAATACGACAAACAAATAAATCTCCTAAACCTTGATCAAAAACTATCTCGGACGGGACTCTAGAATCTGCACAACCCAGGATAGAAGCAAAGGGTTTTTGTCCTTGGGCAACTTCCTGTAAACGGGAATAGCTTTGATCTCCAGAATGACGTTTTTTTTGAGCAAATCTATTATTACCATCCAATAATGCTTGTAATGCTTCTTGGGAATTAGTAATAGTTGGGTGGTTAGTTATTTGGGCTGTAACTAATTTTGTGCCAATGCTGGACACAACTCCACCACCAATAAATGCTGTACCTAATTGGAGTAAGTTACGACGGGATATTAATTTTTTATCATCTGTTTCCATCACGTTAATATCTTCAAAATTGGTATGTTTTAGATACTATTTTAGATGGAAATTAATAAAAATTAGTTATCCCAATCATAGATATTTAAAAAACTAAATCCATGAATCGAATACCCCAAAATGACCATGTTACCCAAGCGCCTAAAACGCTTACTCCCAGTAAAACTGTAAAAGCATAAAATTGGGTTTGTCCGTTATTGCTGTATTTCAAACCTTCTCCACCTAAGATGGAAAATAAACCAACAAAGTTAACAATTCCGTCAACCACAAATCTATCAACCATGTCAGCTAACTTGGAAAGTTGAGCAACACCAAAAATGATGGTGATCTTGTAGAGTTTAGGAGTGTAAAAATCGTAAGCAAGTAAGTTTTGTAAACCTTTCCAGGGTAAACGAATTGGTTTGGGAATGTTGCTTAAATAAATTAAGCCGCTGATACTGCAACCGAAAACACTTGACCAAATAAATAACAATGCCACGTCTTTATTTAATGTTGCCCAACTGGGTAATAAAGATAAACTTTCCAACACTAAAGGCAGATGTAAAACAAAGCCAAATAACACCATCATTGGCATTACCATCAACCAAATAGCTTCCGGTGAACGTTCACTCATTTGTTTAGGTTTACCACCAAAGATTAAACTAAATTCTCTGGTTAAACTAAAGGCTGTTAAAGCGTTGACAGCAACAATAATTCCTACTAACCAAGGGTGTGTTTCCCATAAACCATCGGCTAATTTGACTAATGCCCAAAAACTTCCTAAAGGTGGGAAACCAATTAAACCCAATGTCCCTACCATAAATGCTAAACCGGACATGGGACGACGTGACCATAAACCACCGAGTTGGGTAACATCTTGGGTGACGCTATTCCAAACTATTCCTCCGGTACTCATGACTAAAAGTGCAGCTGATAAAGCATGAGTGAGGACTAATAATAATGCTGCTTCATCTTGCTGTGTGCCTACGGCTATAAACACTAAGCCCATGTAAGCACTGACAGAATAGGATAAACAGCGTTTGATGTCAATTTGGGCGATCGCAATTAATGAACCACCAATAGCTGTAACAGTACCAATAGCCACCATTGCCGAGGAAGCTATGGGGGACAAGCTAAACACAGGTTGTAATTTAATCAGCACCCATGCACCAGTAGCAACTACCACTGAGTTACGTAAAATGGTACTGGGAACAGGACCCTCCATTGCTTCGTCTAACCACAAATGCAAGGGAAACTGAGCGCATTTACCCATAGGTCCAGCTATTAAAGCTAAACAAACTAAAGTAATAATTGTGGGGTCAACTTTAGCGGTTTCTGCCCAGATTGCTAAATCTTTATAATCCCATGTTCCGGCTAGAGTCCACAGTCCTAAAACACCCATTAACAGGAACAAGTCACCAACCCGTTTAGTTAAAAACGCATCTCGCGCACCGGTAACTACTAATGGTTGACTAAACCATAAACCCACTAGGAGGTAAGTTCCTAAAGTCAGAACTTCTAAAACTACATAGGTGAAAAATAGGTTATTGCACAAAGCTAAGGCACATAGACCAGCTTCAAATAAACCTAATAAGGAGTAGAAGCGACCCCAGCCCCAGTCCATTTCCATGTAGCCCACGCCATAGACTTGGGCGAGGAAATTTAAACCAGTGATGACAATTAATGCACCTACACTAATTGAAGATAGTTCTAAATTAATAGTCAGGTTTAAACCTGCGGTGGATAACCAAGGAATTAATACTTCTTTGGCAGGATGATTCCAAGTTGCAGGAAAAGCAATGACAGAATGTAAAAATGCCAAAAATGTCATGACTAAATTTACATAACCTGCTGGTCTTGGTCCTGTTTTTCTAATTATTCCCGGCGACCAGGGTAAGGCTAAAACCCCACCCAATAAAGCATAGCAAGGGACCAGCCAAACGGTCTCTAGCAAATACTGAGACATGAATTCACCTCTATAATTTCCAGCCAGACTTCAAGAGATTGCGTCTACTAGGGTTGATCCCTGTCAACCTAGCTATGACAAATATGAAAAATTAATTTTTGCTTAACATTAGTAAATATAGATTACCTTTATATGTGACCAATTGGAATTATTGGCCTAGATCAATCCACGATGTTTGATCTAATTTATTCTTATCTTTCTCTACATGAGTTTACATAATGATATACATAGAGTCTTACCTATGATTTTAATTATCAACGTCTAAGACTATCTAAAGGTACTGCTTTTAGAGGCGATGTTGGGAAGAATCCCCGCCGTTCTATGGCGGAGAGTTATCAAAACGGAAAGAAACAAAAACCTAAATCGTGAGTTTGAGGAATCACTTTGGCTTTAGCCCGGTGAGGACGTTAACAACTCTTTGCTAATTCTGCTTTTAATCACTTTTGCGGGTATACCTACAGCAATGGAATAGGGGGGAATATCTCTGTTGACAACTGCACCTGCACCAATTACGCTACCTTTACCAATAGTAACACCGTCTAAAACTGTTACACCATGTCCTAGCCAACAGTCATCTTCAATGACAATTCCTTGACAAGTAGTACCTTGATCCTTGATCGGGATAGAAGTATCAGCAAAATTATGACTATTAGCATAGATCCCAGAATGAGACGCAATCATACATTGCTTACCAATCCTAATATTTCCAGGACCGGCAATACAAACGTTAGGAGCAATGAAAGTCTCATCACCAATATATATGTAAGTATCTTTCAGACAACCAATGTCAACGTTACGTTCTAAAGCTACTTGATTTCCTAAATAAATTCTATTATTGGGATGCCCTTTGGCATCTAACCGTACATCTTTAAAAATGTGTGTTCCATGACCAATTTCAATGGCAGATGTATTAATAAATTCTACGCCATGTTGAATATATACTTGTTTCCCCATCACCGCAAATAAATTACGATATAACAATCTTCTTAGTTGAGGACCAAAGGCGATTTTAGGAATATCTCCCAATATTGTGGTTAATAAAAGTTCTTGCAGTCTTTGTAATTTTTGAGAATATTTTTCTTTCATCATGATTAGGACTATGTTAATGACAACTATTTCAAATCAATTATGAACAGGTAAGTAAGCGGGTGTATTTTTTTTGATTTTGTATTTATGGTCGTTTTTTCATCCTTTACTTTCTTGGTTGATCACTAACTAATTTAGTTACTCAATTTAGTCCCATTAGTGGCTTATATTTTATAAATTAGCCGATGATACACTTATTTATCTTTTTCTGTTACTTTGAAAAACAATTATCTAACAATATTCTCAGCACAGACTTTTATTCATCAACATATTTTCTTTATAGTTAATCCTGCTAAAAGATTAATCTATAATTATGCGTAAATTAATTGTCTAGTCTCATACTCTGAAAATACATCTTGATGTTCTACATGAAAAAATAAATTGGCTATTTCTGATTTACTGTACTTATCTTATGTACTGTAAATTCTACAGTTATCTAAGTTGCCAATACTTTAAGTTATAATCCTGTTTCTGTTTGTTACAACTGCTATAGTAAGCCGATTTTACTCACGTCCGCGTAGAGTGGTGTAAGTCATGTTTTCTGTGGAAGTAGGTAACAGAAAACAGAGAACTCTTAATAATAAAACAGGCTTTTATTATGTACAGAGTTCTGTATAGCTACGCCATGCAAGCTATCAAAAATCAAATAGGAGTCCTATAGGAATACTATATTCCTATATAAGTAGTTGTTTTCAAAACATTTACAGCAGTTTCCGTTTACCAAATTTGGTGTATCCCTAAAGATTGGCTAATGCATTAGTTTACGGGAGGCATTAGTCATTGTGTTACTTCTACTAATTGCTACTTTATTCACAGCATATTGTAGATTCATAAGCTACAGAATCAAATTCACTCCTGTACGGAAAAACGGTCTTTCTCCCTTAATTCTGAATTCTTAATTCTGCTGTATGTGTAGTTTTTCCTGTTCCAATCTAGTGGCAGTTTCTCTTTTATTCATTTCTGCCACTCATACCTCAATCAGACGGAAATTACGATTTTTTGGTATAAATTTAGTTAGTATAAATATTTATGGTGGAGTATCACCAACTTCTGCCATGACATTAAATTCGATCATTGGCGCAAATAAATAAGCACTACCACGACTGCTATAACGCTCGTCAGGTAACAAGTTTGTAGAGTACAATACTTTCACACTCCAAAAAACCGAATTGAGAGATAAAAAAATCACGTTTTTTAATACATCACTAATTTTGATTAAGGGGTACATTCACAATAACATAATTTATCTTGAGTGGATCACTTTAAATTAAAAACTTCAAGATTCAACAATATTCAACAATATGAAACTTTGCTTACAATGATATTTTATTTACTGAGTCTTTTTCAATCATAAAATAATATTCCTTCCTATGCCTGGGTAATTACTATATAATCTTCATAAGTAGATAAGTAGATAGGTGTTAAAATTTGTAGTGATAACAAGGGAACAAATAGGAGATTTTTGGATATTTTAATTTTCGTTAAACATTTATTTTTACTATTCACCTACTTTTTGATAATTACTCTTCTATATACATTACTATTTTTACTCTGTCAGTTTAAAAAATTAAATATAAAAATTATTTTTTGTTACCAGTTCACTGTTCACAAAGTCCACAATATTACTGACTAGAGATTAAATTCTACAGAATCTACGTTCATTTACCAATATTTTCCAAAATCCATTAGAAATTAAACTTAGAAATTAGACATTTAGTGGTAATTAAATCTGCATAAACTGAAAACCTTTTAGATATTTTGTATAAAAAATACTTATTTGATAATTTATATCCGCAAAAATACTAGCTGTTTTATCTATGCTGTATATATATCTATGCTAGGGTTATGACATTTCCCAGTCTAATAAAGTACACAACAACTTATTCACTTTTCACTGTTCCCTCCAATGAAAGAACTTTGTACCTTGATATCATGGCAATTGTTATAATCAACACCTAAGTGATGAAATATTTAGATATGTGTCTTGATTGGCAATAATATCTAGTTATTCTCAAATTATTGTCAAATCTTCATAAAATCATAGTTCAATTATTTCTATTGTTTTGATCTTTACAGAAGACAAAAAACCACTTCCAGAGTAAAATGTGGCTTTTAAGTGAATCACCGTGACAACCATGATTTTAATTAAAGAAATTGTCAAGCAAACTTTAAAAGATGGTTATTTGAGTGTCAAAGCCCAAGACCAAATTCGTATTCTTTTACAAACAAATTATGATTCAGAAGATATAGATGCCCTAATCATTTTACAGCGTTCCATAGCCGCTGGTAAGGTTCAAAAGGAGTCTCCCTCTCAACGACAAAACCATTCATCTACAGGGGTGGAGAGTTCATCAAATATTAGGCTTGCTTATCAAGTAGCCGCTGAACTGGCCTGTGCTGCGGCTATGGCTTTATCGCTTTCTACCAAGAATCAAAATCAAAGTTCTCTTGGCACTTAGTTAATAATTTGGGTAAAAATTCTCAGTGTGCTAAAAAATCTTAAATTTTTGTTAAATTTATCCAGTTAATTTATGTTGCGTTTCATATTAGAACTATGATCGGCTGATATATGCTGTTAACATTTATTGATCTGGTCTTAGCAAAGGAAAAAATCAAAAATCATACCCATGAATGTAGCCAAGATTGATGAGGAATGTTAAGAAATAGTTAAATTTATATATTTTTATAATTTGCTCTGGTAGAAATAACCGTGACAGATTCCAAAATCATATTCCAAAAATTTAATGATTATTTAATGATTATTTAGGACTTGCTGATAGCGTGGCGTTAGCCATATAAATGTAAAACCTAGATAAATTAAAGGGTTGAGAGTGATCAAGAGGAAAAAAAGTGCCAGAATTTTGAAGGGTATACCTGAAAAACCGTGCATTTTGGGACTAAGAAATCCAAAAATTTGGGGATAACAGATAGCTCAAACTATTCCCTATTAAGAGCCTCAACGAACATACTTTTTCAGCAAACCTATTTAAGGATGATTGTTAGATTTTCATTAAGCATTTACAACACCATATCAAATACCAGTAAGATTACAGAAATAATATTAAGTTAGATAATTAACCACAAAAAACCATAGACTGAAAACGGTTTTTAGTGTAAAGTCTAGCAAAACCAAAGAGTTGTTTTCAATGCTTAACAAAGTCATCAAAACTTCAAAAAAATAACATAAAGAATTGGCAACATTGGTTAAAGACAGTAAAAAATAACAATACATATCTGAACTTTCAACATACATATCTGAAATAGCAAATTTTTCTCAAAACTATGCAGCCAATTCGCACATTTAACGTTTCTCCATCCTTACCGCAGCGCCTAGAACCACTGCGTAAACTCGCATACAATCTTCATTTTGATTGGAATGTGGAAACAAAAGATTTATTTCGCCGTTTAGACCCCGATTTGTGGGAATCTAGCCATCATAACCCAGTGCTAATGTTAGGCACAATTAGCCAAGGGCGACTATTGGAAGTAGTTGAAGATGAAGGCTTCCTCGCGCAAATGGATCGGGCGGCCAGACAACTGGAAGATTATTTGCAAGAGCGTAGTTGGTACAACAAAAATCGTGGTAATCAGCAACAGGAATGTTACGCTTATTTTTCCGCTGAATTTGGGCTAGTAGACTGTTTACCCGTATATTCTGGTGGTTTGGGTGTATTAGCTGGGGATCATCTCAAATCCGCCAGTGATTTAGGATTACCCTTAGTGGGTGTGGGGTTACTTTATCAACAGGGTTATTTTGCCCAGTACCTCAACGCCGATGGTTGGCAACAAGAACGTTACCCCATCAATGATTTTTATAATATGCCCTTGCATTTGGAAAAAAATCCCGATGGTTCAGAATTAAGAATTGCCGTAGATTATCCTGGACGCAAGGTATACGCTAGGGTTTGGCGTGTGCAGGTGGGTACTGTGCCTCTGTATATGTTGGATACCAATATTGAACCCAACAAAGCCTATGATCATGACATCACCGATCAGTTATATGGTGGTGACATTGATATGCGTATCCACCAGGAAATTATGCTGGGGATCGGTGGTGTGCAGATGTTAAAAGCCTTGGGTTACAAGGTGACAGCTTACCACATGAATGAAGGTCACGCGGCTTTCTCAGCTTTAGAACGTATCCGTACCTTAATTCAGGAAGAGGGGTTAAGTTATCTCCAAGCTAGACAGGTAGTGGCTTCTAGTAATATCTTCACCACCCATACCCCCGTACCTGCTGGGATTGATTTATTCCCACCGGATAAGATTTTGTATTACCTGGGCTACTATGCAGATATCTTTGGTTTGCCCAAGGAACAGTTTTTAGGGTTAGGTAGAGAAAATACGGGTGATTTGTCTGCGCCTTTTAGTATGGCGGTGTTGGCTTTGAAAATGGCGACATTTTCCAATGGTGTGGCACAGTTGCACGGTGTTGTTTCTCGGCAGATGTTCCAAGGGTTATGGAAAAAAGTCCCAGTGGATGAAGTGCCAATTGCGGCTATTACTAATGGTGTTCATGCCCGCAGTTGTGTATCTAAATCTACTCAGGAATTATATGACCGTTATTTGGGTCCAAATTGGTCATCTGCACCACCAGATAATCAACTTTGGGAACGGATGGACTCGATCCCCGATGAGGAATTATGGCGCAACCATGAACGCTGCCGTTTAGATATGGTTTTGTATGTGCGGGATCATTTGGTCAAGCATTTACGTGATCGCGGTGCTTCTGCTTCAGAAATTAACCAAGCACAGGAAGTCCTTGATCCCAATGTCCTCACTATTGGTTTTGCCCGTCGTTTTGCTACTTATAAACGGGCAACTCTGTGGATGCGTGATTTGGACAGAATCAAGAAGATTTTGACAGGGAATAAACACCGTAAGGTACAGTTTGTAATTGCTGGTAAAGCACATCCTAAAGATATTCCTGGGAAAGAGTTAATCAGAGATATTAACCATTTCATCCATGAACAACATCTAGAAAAACAGGTGGTGTTTGTTCCTAACTACGATATTCACATTGCTAGGTTAATGGTAGCTGGTTGTGATGTGTGGTTAAATACACCACGTCGCCCCCGTGAGGCTTCGGGTACTAGCGGTATGAAAGCAGCGATGAATGGACTACCAAACCTGAGTGTACTTGACGGTTGGTGGGATGAAGCTGATTATGTGCGTACTGGTTGGGCGATTGGACATGGGGAAAATTACGAAGATCCTAATTATCAAGATGAAATAGAAGCTAATGCTCTGTATGAGTTATTGGAGAAGGAAGTTGTACCTTTGTTCTATGATCATCGAGATGAGGATGGTTTACCCCGTGCTTGGGTAGCTAAGATGAAGGATGCAATTCGTTTAAATTGTCCTTTCTTTAATACAGCGCGGATGGTAAGGGAATATGCACAAAGAGCTTATTTCCCAGCCAGCGATCGCTACCATACTCTGACTGTAGATAATTATTCTCCCGCTAAGGAGTTATCAGCTTGGAAGTCAAAACTATCAGATCATTGGTTTAATATCAGAATCAAAGATGTATATGTTTCCGCAGCCTCGGAAATTGAAGTTAATCAAACTGTAGCAGTCAAAGCTAAGGTTGATTTAGCAACTTTGAAAAATGATGATGTGCGTGTGGAATTATATCAAGGTGAAATTGACGCTAATGGAGAGATTGTCAATGCAATTCCTGTAGTGATGAACTATCAAGGACAGGATAATGATGGTTTAAGTGTTTACACCGTTGATATTACCTACACAAGCTCTGGTTTACAGGGTTTATCTCTGCGTGTGTTACCTCAAAATCAATACCTGTCTAGTCCCTATGAACCTCGGTTAATTGCTTGGGCTGAATAAGGTAATATTAGGATTTTGGATTTTAGGTTTTGGATTATTTTTCTAAAGTCTAAAATCTAAAATCTTTTTGTCTGAATCAGGATATCCAGGATTTAAAGATTTACAGGATGTGATTTTTAAACGGAATTAAGGCATATTATGAATTTACTTACCAATTCTCTCCGGTACAACTATATAACCTGTATTTTCATCTCCTAAAACTAGGTTTTTTTCTGTTCCCCAAAACCACCAATAAGCACCAACGTAAGCACAAATTAAACTATCTAGTTTGTCTTCCATAGCTTTGAGTTCCTTTCCTGTATTAGATATTTCGGTAGTAAACACATCACAGGTAAACGCAGAAGAACACAGACAAGGTGAAATATTAGGTAAAATTTCTTGAATTTTATTGTGTAATTTAATTAATTCTAAACGGCGTTCTGCAATTTTTCCTTTTTTGTATTTTAAGATTTTTTCTAATTGAAATAAGTTAACTATTGCTGGGTGCGGAAATACTTCTATTTGATATCTACCGGGTTTTTGGGGTTCAATTTTGGGCGCGTGCATGAAACCACGTTTTTCTAATTCTAAGCCAAAATTAATGGTACGTTCTGCAAAGGCTAGATTTTGATTTGCTGGATAACATCCCGCGTGATATTTACCAAAGTATTTATGACTGAGTTTGTCTGGTAAACGACTTCCGGTAGGGTTGGGGATCAAAGTGGGTGCATCTACAGCTATTATTGCTGGTTCTTCTGGTTTAACGATTTCATCTATCCAGAGGAAGATATCTGCAATGTGATCTTGGCGATCTATATCTATTAGTTGTAATTTACCATCTTTCAGTTCTAAGCAACATAACCCGCTTGGTTGGGATGTCCAGCCAAAGTCAACTCCAATAAATTTCATCATTACCGCCCTAATTGATAAATTATTCAAATACTCTTGATATATACACCGATATATGAGTTTACTGTAAGGGAACAGGTAAAATTCTAGTCAACTTAGGCAATTACTACAACATCCTTCACAATTACGGCAAATTTTGGGTAAGTGAGTTTTCTAGTTTTTTAACCTGATAGTAAACCTTAATATCGAAAAACCATGATTACAACTTGGACAAGAATAACCCAGTTGACAGAGTTTGGTTTGTCGAACTGGGGGCAAAATTTTGATAATTTTCACTTCTTTTTAGCACAGTCTCCAGTTGCAGAACCTGATAACTCTGTTACTGGTGTTTTTGAGCAATTACTTGATTTTACACCCCGGTTATTAGGATCTGCGGTAATTTTATTGGTAGGTTGGCTACTCGCTGCAATTATCGCTAAAGCTACTAAAAAAGTCCTTGATAACACAAATATAGACAATAGGATCGCTAGAGGAATTACCGCAGGCCAAGAACTCCCCCAGGTGGAAAAGTTAATTTCTGGGTTGGTGTTTTGGAGTATTATTCTGTTAACGGTGGTGGCGGTTTTACAGAATTTAGGTCTGGAAGTCGCTTCTCGCCCTCTTAACAGCTTTTTAGATCAGTTAATTGGTTTTTTACCCAAGGTGTTTGGAGCTGGGATCATTTTGGGTGCTGCTTGGTTTTTGGCAACTATCATTAAGTTAATTACTGTACGTGGTTTACAAACTTTCCGTTTGGATCAATATTTGGAATCAGATGATGGTACACCTGGTTTAAATCAACAAAGTCTAAGTGAGACTATCGGTAGTGCTTTGTATTGGTTTATTTTCTTGTTGTTTCTTGTTCCTGTTTTAGATACTTTGGGACTGCAACAAGCTCTACAACCAGTCCAAGCTTTAACTACGGAAATTCTGACCATTCTCCCTAATATTTTGGCAGGGTTGTTAATTGGTACTGTGGGCTGGTTTTTGGCTGGTATTGTCCGCAGAATTGTGACTAATTTACTGCACACTACTGGACTTGATCATTTAGGTAGTAGGTTTGGTTTGTCTCCTACTTCTGGGGTACAGTCTTTATCGTCTATTATCGGTACGATTGTCTATATTCTGATTTTGATTCCTGTGGCGATCGCCTCTTTAAATGCTCTGCAAATTGAGGCTATCTCTGTACCTGCAATTTCTATGTTGCAGCAGGTTCTCAATGTTCTCCCTAGCATTTTTACCGCTTTCGGTATTCTCATTGTTTCCTATTTCTTGGGTAGGTTTGCTTGTGAGTTGGTAACAAGTATCCTCACCAGTTTAGGGTTTAATAACATTTTCACGGTGTTGGGTTTACCTGCTTTAATTCAGCAAACAGAAGACTCTCAACCCGCTACACCCACCCGCACCCCTTCAGAAATTGTAGGTGTGATAGTTTTAGTGGGGATCATGTTATTTGCCACTGTGGCCGCTGTCAACATTTTAAATATTCAGTCTTTGACGGTGTTGGTAACGGGTATTGTGGTCATTTTGGGAAGAATTTTAGCCGGTTTGATCGTATTTGCCATTGGTTTATTTTTAGCGAATTTAGCTTTCAACATCATCAGCAGTTCTGGAAATTCCCAAACCAGAATTTTGGCTCAAGTAGCGCGAATTGCCATTATTACCTTAGTTTCTGCAATGGCATTACAACAGATTGGTGTTGCTCCTGATATCGTTAATTTAGCCTTTGGTTTATTATTTGGGGCGATCGCCGTCGCAATTGCTTTAGCCTTCGGTTTAGGCGGCCGTGATGTCGCCCAAGAACAAATGCGAGAATGGTTAGACTCTTTTAAAAATAGGGAATAGGGAATGAAGAATTTAGAATTTAGAATTTAGAATGAAGAATGGGGAATGGGGAATGAAGAATTTAGAATTTAGAATTTAGAATGAAGAATGGGGAATGGGGAATGAAGAATTTAGAATTTAGAATTTAGAATGAAGAATGGGGAATTGAGAAACTGTCACCTGTCAACTGTCACCTGTCAACTGTCAACTGTCAACTGTCAACTGTCAACTGTCAACTGTCATCTGTCAACTGTCAACTGTCAACTGTCATCTGTCAACTGTCAACTGTCAACTGTCAACTGTCACCTGTCACCTTCATCATCAACTCATCCTTAATGCGGTTCATAATTGAGGTTTCATCTAAACTGGATAAAATCTTACTTACTACCGCCTTTGGTCCATCGGGTCCCCAAGTTGCCCCATTTGCTAAATATGCTTTGGTAACTTGGCCGATACCATAGGATGAAACTCCCCCTACCGCACCTTGGGTAACTGCTACGGATAAATAGGGTGCTAAAGAAACTCCAGCAGTGACACCGGAGGATACACCTAATAAAGTTTTCAAACTACTTAAACCCAAATTTGCTAACAACTCACTCGCACCAATTCCGCCCATACTCAGGGCGATTTTTTGTAGCAATTTCACCGCCCCTTTTTCTGTCATTTCAATACTGTAGAGTTTCGATAAACCCAGAATTAAAGCGATATCAATAACTACACCACTTAATATATCAACCACCGTGACAGGATTTAAGGCGATCGCCAAAGCTTTAGTCATCACAGCTTTCCAGATCAAATCATTGGCGTTTTGTTCCCGAATGATCAATTTACGCTGTACAACCTGCTCATTCACAGCATCCGCATACAGCATAGTATTTAAAGCCACCAAAGCCTTACCTTCCCGTTGTAAAATCTCCAAAATCTTGATTTTTAAATCATCCACCCGCGCCTCACCTGAACGCAATTTCAAACTTCTATTACCATCTTGATCTACCACCGCAGTTTTCACCACAGGAGAAGCCGCAGACATGACAATTTCATCCGGTGAAAGTAACTCTTTCACTCTTTCATTGCGGATTTTTTCATAGATAGCAATTCTATCAGCCTCTGGATATTGATCTACTTTATTAAACACCAAAATAATCGGTTTACCCACTTCCCGTAACTGTGAAAGTGCCACCTGTTCAATTTTAGTCATATCCCCAGAAATCACAAACAAAATTAAATCCGCTTGTTTTGCCACCTGTTGAGCTAAAATTGCACGGGTTTCACCATCCACCTCATCCAAACCCGGAGTATCCACCAACTCTATCTGAGACTGGCCAGTAGTGGGAAAAGTCGCTTTTAAAGCACCTTGATCTTCTTTGGTAATACTCCAATTTACCTTTTGTTCTGTGCGAGTAACACCATGTAAAGGTCCAGTTTCAAAGACAGTTTCACCCACCAAAGCATTCAGTAAAGAAGATTTTCCCCTTCCCACCATACCAAAAGCCGCAATCTGTACTACCATACTTTCTAGCTTATCTAGCATGGTTTCTAAATCTGCAATTTGCGCTTCTAAACCGGATTTTTCTTGGTTACTTAAATCCAGCCCCTTCACTAAATTGTGTAATGCTGTTTTTGCTTGTTTATAATTAAGTTCAGCTTGAATATCTGCAAAAGTGAAAATAGCATGATCTAGTTCTTCTTCCCATGTACTTCCATGATTTTGATTAGGTTCTGGTAATGATGTCATCTTATTTTTAATCTCAGCGCGGTTATTAAATAATTCGGAGATATATCTAATTGATATTTCACGTTTGATGATGTTATTTGATTATGTTAGCCTACTGACTTGAACTTTATATTTACCATCTGCCATGATTTCTAAATATATCTACATAATCTACATAATCTACATATATGTGATCTCATCCTAGTCTATCAACCTGAATTCAGGTAAAATTAGCTAAAAACATAGATTATCGCTTTTCATTGGTTGTTACAACATGAAAAAAATTTTAATAATTGAAGATGATCCCATGATGCGGGAAGTTACCCAAGAAATCCTTGATATTGAAGGATATTCTACCATGACAGCAGAAAATGGCTGGATAGGTTTACAAATGGTTGAACAATATCAACCTGATCTAATTATTTGTGATGTTATGATGCCACAATTAGACGGCTATAGACTTATTAAACAATTACGTCAAAATTTAGTTTATAGAACTATTCCTTTTATATTTCTCACTGGTAAAATTGATAGGTGTGATCTACGTCAAGCAATGGAACTAGGCGCTGATGACTACTTAACGAAACCATTTGAAGCAGATGAACTGGTAAAAGCAGTAAAAACACAATTTCAAAAACGGCAAATTTTCGCTCAACAATATTTAGAAAAAATTGCAAAAATTGAAAATGAATTTATCTATTTAGCTCGCCATGATACCTTAACAGGTTTACCTAATAAACTTTTTATAGAAGAACATTTTAATAAAAATCGCATTTCAGTTTACAAACACAATCAAGTCTTACAACTATTATTAATTGATGTGGATATATTACACAGAGATAAACTATTTTTTGGCGCAGATTTTAAAGATTTATTAATTGAAATCGTTAGCCAAAAAATTCAAAATATCATATTAAACAATGAATATATTGACATATTTGGATATCTCAAAACAAATCAATTAGTGATTTTACTAAAACCTGATCAAGACGAAAATATCAAAAATAAAAATGCTGAAAATATTGCCCAACAAATATTAGATCAACTATCACAGCCTCTATATATTAATAATAACTCAGTCTTCCTAGAAACTAATATTGGTATTGCTGGTTATCCCCATGATGAAATGAAGTTTAGTGAACTATTAACCTGTGCAGAATTTGCCATAGAACATTGTCACACAGAAGATAATAAAAACTATCATTTTTATAACCAAGAAATATTAAATGGTTTCTTCAGAAAAGTTATCTTAGAAACTGACTTTCGCTATGCTATAGAAAGAAATGAATTTCAGATTTACTATCAACCTCAAATTAATATCAAAACAGGAGAATTAGCTGGTGTAGAAGCTCTCATTCGCTGGCAACATCCTCAATATTGCATGATTTCCCCTGATGAATTTATCCCCATTGCTGAAGATTCTGGATTTATTATTACCTTGGGAGAATGGATTATAAAAACTGCTTGTAACCAAATCAAAAATCTACAAAATGAACTAGGAATTAACTTTATCCTATCTGTAAACGTTTCTGCTCATCAATTAAAAATATCAAACTTTAGTAACATGATCACTGACACCACACAGCAAACAAAATTTTCTCCAGAAATGTTAGAATTAGAACTAACAGAAACATTGTTTATTCAAGATATTGAATCAGTTAGACAAACGTTCAATCAATTAAGTAAACAAGGTGTAAAAATTTCAATTGATGACTTTGGTACTGGGTATTCATCCTTTAAATATCTCCAGGAATTTCCATTTCACAACTTAAAAATAGATCGCTACTTTATTACTAATATTGATCATCTTGAGAATAAACAAGCACTATTAAAAAGCATCATCCAAACCGCTGATAATTTACATCTCAATATTATTGCTGAGGGAGTAGAAACAAAAGCAGAATTAGAGTGGTTAAAAGCCAATAATTGTGATATAGTGCAAGGGTATTTCTTTAGTCCTCCCCTACCATTGGAGAAATTAAAGAAATTTTTGTATGATCGAAAATCAAATTATTGTTAATTTACTCTATATTTAGATATGCAGGAACTCAGAGAAATTATCTATTCTCAAGATTTAGAACTAAAAAAAACTTGGTATTCTCCCGTTGCTGATGCTTATAATAAAGTGAGGCCACGTTACCCCCAAGATATCATCAATCGCACCATAGAAATAACTCAACTTAGTGCTAAAAGCAAAATATTAGAATTAGGATGTGGTCCAGGAAATGCTACTGTTTCCTTCGCTGAATTGGGGTGTTCAATGATTTGTTTAGAACCCAGTTTAACAGCTTGTGAGTTAGCTAAAAAAAATTGTATATCCTATCCTCATGTGGATATTCAACAAACTACCTTTGAAGAATGGCAATTAACATCAGAAAAATTTGATGCTGTCTTAGCAGCAACTTCTTTTCATTGGATAAACACCGCAGTTGCATATACAAAAACCGCTGAAGTTTTAAAAGATGATGGATATTTAATTTTATTATGGAACATGACTCCTCAAGCTGATTACGAAGTTTATCAACAATTACACCAAGTTTATCAAATTCATGCTCCCGCTGCTGCTAGATATGAAGATATGACAACTCAGGTAAAAATAGTCAAATCTTTTGGACAAAATGCAATCAATTCAGGTAAATTTCAGGATTTAATTTCCGAACATTTGATTTGTGAAATCACCTATGATGTTGATGATTATTTATTGCTTTTAGGCACACTTTCCCCTTATTTAAAACTAGATTTATCCATGAGAAATGCTTTATTTAGTGGTTTAAAAGAGCAAATAAATCAGTTTTGTGGAGGGAAAATCAACGTTTCTTATATTTCCGCTGTGCAGATTATGAAAAAAGTAAAAGGGAACAGGGAACAGAAAAAATAATATACATACATAGACTACTGTCACCTGTCACCTGTCACCTGTCACCTGTCACCTAAAAAAAACAAACTTGACATACAACGGTTAAATGTGATATATTAGTATGCTGTTTCGAGTATATCAATCATCTGCGCTAGGCTAAAAGTATATCAATTCATATCGGTAACTGAAGATTGCCTAAGTGTAGGTTTTTTTGTTGTTTATTCATGAGGTGAATATGGCCAAGCGCCGTAACCCGAAAAAAGAAAAGGCGCTACGGAACCAGGCTTATGCCAGAAAGTTTCGTAAACGGACTGCTACAGGAAGAATGCAAAGAAGATTCCAACAGAGATCACCTAAGAGTGAAGAAGAGGAAGGAACAGGAGCAGCAGCAATGGACGCTGCTGACTAAAGTCACTGTTTAAATACTTAACTCTGAGATTAATCTGATATATATAGGCGTACAGCTATTTTGCTATACTTGTACGCCTTTATTTATGCTTTTTATTAAAGTTTACTCAGCGATTTGAGTACGAGCAGCTAACAGTGCTTGTTGAATTTGACTAAAACCTGTACCACCGTAACTATTACGAGCTGCCACTACTTGACGAGGGGAAATAGCTTCATAGATATCTGTCTCAAAAGCTGGGTGTATTTCTTGCCATTCTTCTATGGTTAAATCTTTCAACAATTTACCAGCGGCTATACTGGTTTTCACTACCTTACCCACTAAATTATAAGCCTCCCGGAAAGGTACTCCCCGCGCTGCTAGGTAGTCTGCCACATCAGTAGCATTGGCAAAGTCCTCTGTCACTGCTGCTGCTAGGCGCTGGTGACGAAATTCTAAACCTTCTCTCATGAGAATAGTCATAGCTTCTAAACAGGCTTTAACAGTATTGACGCTATCAAAAATACCCTCTTTGTCTTCTTGCAGGTCTTTATTATACGCTAGGGGTAAACCTTTCATAATCACTAGCATAGCCTGGAGATGACCAAATACACGCCCGGTTTTACCGCGTACTAATTCTGGTACGTCGGGGTTTTTCTTTTGAGGCATGATACTAGAACCGGTAGCACAGCTATCTTTGAGGGTAACAAAGCGAAATTCTTCCGATGACCACAATATCACCTCTTCTGAGAGTCTACTCAGGTGTACCATAATCATACTTGCGGCACAGAGAAATTCGATTGCAAAATCACGATCACTAACGCCATCCAAACTGTTAGCATAAATGCTATCAAAATCTAAAAGTTTGGCGGTGTAGTGTCTATCAATGGGAAAAGTTGTTCCCGCTAATGCACCACAACCCAAAGGGGAAATATTCACTCGTTTATAAACATCTCCTAACCTTTCCCAGTCTCGCTGCGCCATTTGAAAGTAGGCTAATAAATGATGAGCTAAACTCACAGGTTGGGCGCGTTGTAGGTGAGTATAACCAGGAATCAAAGTTTCTACATTGTTTTCCGCTATTTCTAGTAATACGGTTTGAAATTCCCGTAAATGTTCACGAATTTGGGTAATTTGCTCTCTTAAATAAAGTCTGGTATCTGTTCCTACTTGATCATTACGGGAACGAGCGGTATGTAGTTTTTTACCCACATCACCCACAATTTCCGTGAGTCTTTTTTCTACGGCAAAATGGACATCTTCTGCATCAATACCAGGTTGAAATTTACCCTGTTGATATTCTTGACGAATTTGTTCTAAACCTGTAACTAATTTCTCTCCTTCCTCTGGGGAAATTATACCCGTGTGAGCCAGCATTTTGGCATGAGCTTGAGAACCAGTGATGTCATATTCTATCAGTTCGATATCAAAACTGATACTGGCATTAAAACGAGCGATCGCCGGGTGTAGAGCAGACTCAAAACGCTGACTCCAAGTTTGTTTTTCGGTCATAAATTTGCAAGGAGAAGAAATAACAAAAAATAGTCATTAGTTATTAGTCATTAGTTATTAGTTATTAGTCATTAGTTATTAGTCATTAGTTATTAGTCATTAGTTATACCCAATTACCAATTACCAATTACCAATTACCAATTACCAATTACCAATCACCAATTTACCTTAACCGTAACTGGTTAAACCTCTGATCATATAACCAATGATCAGACCAACTAAAGTAGCCCAAATTTGACCAGTCTTTACAAAATTGTTCCAAGTTGCTTGT
>RDXV01000069.1 GCA_004292695.1 Nostocales cyanobacterium
TGTTGTTCTAGTAAAAAATTTTTCATCTTTGTAAGCTGTATTCACCATAGTAGTATAATTATACCATTTATTCACAACTCAAATAGGATTGCTATATAACAATTGAATTTGCACAAAAAATTCTGGAGTTAAACCAAGATAGATTACTCAATTTAAAGGAGTTATTAACATGAAAAAACCGCAAACATTATTCCTAGCTTGGCAAGATACTCATAGTCGTTCATGGTTTACTATTGGTAAATTAACTTATGATGGTAAACAATATCAATTTGTGTATACCCAAGGAGTAAAAGACGCTGAGAATAAATGCCAATTTCAACCTTTATATTCATTCCCTGATTTTAACAAAGTATATACATCAATCCATCTATTTCCAGTTTTTGCTAATCGTTTAATGTCTCCTTCTCGACCTGATTATACTAATTTTATTCAATGGTTAAATATTACCCCAGCAGAAGATGATCCTTTGGAAATTTTAGCCCGTAGTGGAGGAGAAAGAGAAACAGATAGTCTTGCTGTTTTTCCATGTCCAGAACCAGATGATAATGGACAATATCAATTGTACTTTTTTGCTCATGGACTGCGACATTTACCTAAATATGCAATTGAGAGAATTAATAATTTCGTACCCAATGAAAAATTATGGTTAGCTCATGAATTTCAAAACCCTTATGATACTAAGGCGTTAACTTTAAATACTGAAGATCATCATATCGTAGGTTATTGTCCGCGTTACTTACGCAGTGAAATTTTCGATCTTGTTTGGAATAACCCTAGTTCTGTGAGGCTGAAAGTAGAGCGTGTCAATTTATCACCTACACCGCTTCAGTTTCGTTTATTATGTCACATTACTGCTGTGTGCAAAGATGATTTTCAACCCTTTTCTAGTTCTGAATATCAACCTTTAGCAGTGGATAATTTGGTTAATGTTAGTTAGGGTTGAAGATTGTCTGAATCAGGATGTCCAGGATTTAAGGATTTACAGGATGTTTTTTAGTGATGATGTAACATTATATAAATTATTAAATTAACAGATTCAAGTAATATAATAATGATATCGCACCCAAGATAAGTATTAAGATAAGTATTAATCTTAATGTTTTGAGGATGCGATAGCGAAGCGCTCCGTAGGAATCGCTATTTTTTCAAACTTCTTTATTTTCTAATCATGGGTTGTTCCATCTGGCATTATTGCCCCTTTGAGATTTGTTTTTTCTAGGTTTGCACCGCTAATATTTGCATTTTTTAGATTTGCTTTTTCTAGCTTGGCACAACTCAAATTAGCACCACGCAAGTCGGATGAAGTTAAATTAGCTCCATCCAATTTTAAACCTTGGAGAGATGCACTACAAAGGTTTGCGTTACTCAAATTAGTACCACTGAAATTACCGCTTAGGTTAACACCAACCAAGTTTACTCCACTAAGATTAGCACCACTAAGATTAGCACCATTAAATTTTGCGTTTTTCAAATTCGCCCCAGATAGTTCAGCAGCAGTCATGTTAGCAGCTTCTAATGTTGTTTGCATTAAATTTGTGTTAGTCAATTGAGCAGCCGTCAAGTTGGCACCCCATAGATTCGCTTCACTTAAATTGGCAAACCTTAGATTTATTTGAATGAGTTTTGTATTGTTCAATTTTGCCTTAGTTAAATTTGCGCTACCCACGTTAGCCTGACTCAAATCTGCACCTTGGAGATTAGTAGATTCCAGTTTTGCATTTGATAAATCAGCCCCAGTTAAATTAACTTGACTTAAATCATAACCAGATAAATCAGTCTTTGCTAAAGATGCACCAGGGGCAATTAAATAAGCACCAGCTTGAGAAACAATAAAATCTTTGGGAAAGATAGTTTGTAAATTGTAAATAGCTCTTTGGAGATTTGCACCTTCAAGATTTGCACCTTCAAGATTTGCTTCCAAAAGATTAGCTCCTTCCAAATTAGCATTATTCAAATCTGCTCCCAGTAGAGTTGCTTTTCTCAAATTTACCTTACTCAAGTTAGCACCTTTCAAATTAGCACAACTGAGGTTAATCTGATAAAGATGGACTCCAGCTAGATTTGCTTTTTCTAGTGTGACATTTTCTAGACTAACTGAGTTTAGTTTTATATTCTCAAGATTGGCATTATAAAAATTAGCTTCATTCAGGTTACAACTAGATAAGCTACTATTGCTAATATCTACATCCTGAAAATTTGCACCATTCAATTGTCCATAGGTTATGCTAATCCCCTTGAGATTAGCATTTTTAAGATTTGCTTGAGTTAAATTGACTCTACTTATAATTTTCACACTCAAATCAACACCCGCTAAATTAATGCCTGTAAAATCCCTTTCTCCAGATTCATACCTGCGCCAAAATTCCTCAGCACTAACAGGAATATCTTGATGATCTTCCTCTGCTGCATAAAGTCTATTAACTATCCATATTACCCTCTCAATCTGAAATTCTAAATCATTAAAAGCAGTGCTATTTTTTGTTTCTTCTGCAACTATATCAATTTCCTCTTGGTTCTCAATTTCAGGAATATCAATATTTTCAGTAACAGCAGATTCTTCTATCAAAGTATCTTGCTTTTGCTGACGTTCTACTCTTTCAAAAAACTGTTTTACTATTTCTGCATCATCGAGAGTTTTTACCTCAGTTGAATTTTCACTATCATTCAAAATATCAACAATATTAGATGATTTATTTAGACGCTGTTGTAAATCAGCAACTTGAGAATTTAACTGTAATATCTCTTGTTGCATAGCTTGAAGTTGCTCTAATTCATGTCTATTATTAAATTCTTTTTTTAGTTCATCAAAATACTGTTTTAACCAAGTAATATTTTTGCGTCTGAGTTCTTGTTCTTTCTCAATTTTAGAAATACGATCTACTAAAGATGCTAAATTCAGTTCTGAATCAGGAGTATTCATGAATATCACTCTAAATCTATGGTGCTGATCTTACATTCTTCCCAAAATCAAAGTTAAACTAATACAATCAAGCATAAAAACCGAAAATTCTTCCATCCTGAAAATCCTCAAATCCTGGAAATCCTGATTCAGACGAATGAGGTGATAGGTAATAGGTAAACTACTGTCACCTGTCACCTGTCACCTGTCACCTAAATTACTCCTGCGTCGCAACCGTCAAAACCTGCGGAGGAGAAGCATCAGGAGGATAAAGAAAATCAAATTCTACCCAGGAATTATCCCCAGGTTTCATATTTAAAGACACCAAAGGTTGACCTGGTTCACCTCTTTTTTGCACCAAATGTACAAACTTAATCGCCGGTTTACCTTGATCATCCCGATAACGTACCCGCACCGTTCCCCGGAAGAAAACTTGACGAGCAGGAGTTGTAAAAAACCTTAAACCTGATTTTGTTAACTGATCTTCTTTTATGGGAGTTTGCAGAGATACAGTGACATTTTTTGCACTTTGGGAATTATTCAACAAAGGCAACTTTAAACTATATTGAATGCCATAATTACCATGTGCAAAATAAGCTGTATCAGGATAACGGACTAACATGGGTGCGGTTTGAATTTGACCAGTACCAAAAGTTCCCCCGTGTAGTGTACTTAAAGGATAGGAAAACGCTTTACCCGGTGCAGGAATTGTTAAATACCTACTGTTAGAATTATCTGTTAAAAGCGATCGCCATTGTGACCCACGGGACACACCCGCAACTCTTCCATAAATTGCAGGTTTACCAGTTCCCTGTATAGGAGTCGGGGTTTTATCCCTTGGTGTTGATAACTCACCATTATTTAATAAATCTTCCCATTCCGCTAAAGTTGGCGCTCGTTCACTACCATCAGTATTAGTTTTTGCAAACATCGCTAAACTTGCAGCGTAAATTTTACCATTACTCCGCAAACGCATATAAGTAGAACGGCCATTTAATGGTGGATCTAATTCTTTAACGGGAATAGGTAAATTTAATAACATCTGGCTTTCCCCAGGAGGAATGACAATTTTTGCAGGGAAAATATTTTGTCTTCTCCCCCTCAAAATATCAGACATCACCCTACTACCAGGACCTGCAAACACCAAACCTGAATCATTAGGAATATAAGCAGGTAATGGTAAAAAAGGTGCGTCCGGTTGACTTAAATAACTTGCACCTTGCAATATATTTACAGTTACAGGTGTATTACCAGGGTTATGTAAAATTATCCCGTGATAAAGAGAACGTAAATCTTCCGGTGGTTCTGCTCTAGCTATATGATGGGAAAACACATCAAACCGTCCCTGAAAAGGAAAGTTTAAATGTGCAGTGGGTACTTTTTTATTCTCTGAAGGAAAGGTGGAAAGTAAAATTCCTTCTTTTAATACCAATTCTGGACTATTGCTATTAAATACTGGTACTGTATCTAACTTTCCTGGTAATACCCGCACTTCTTGAGGTACGACTACTTCTTCTGGTGTTTGTGATATCAAAGTTACTTGAGCTATTGTCAAACTTACTAATACTGGTAACATAGGCGGTTTAAAATTGAACATTTATTAGGTGACAGTTGACAGGTGACAGGTGACAGTTCCTCAATTCTCCATTCCCCATTCTTCATTCTAAATTCTAAATTCTTCATTCCCTATTCCCTCTCACTAAGTTATTCATGATGACAATAAAATCAGCAAGAATGCCTATCAAATTTTCTTGATGCAGTATTGGAACATGGACAAAAATACAAGGAATAGGAAGTTGAGATTTACTTAGGTGGTTTAATACTGAATAATAAAGACCTTCGCAGACAAATTTACCACAGTCGTAGCTAATATCAACAGTCTTTGTCCCAGTCACTAATTGTTCAACATTAACAATTGTCCGCAAAATTTTTTCCCCAGAATTTTCTAGTGGGATTTTAGATGTTATATCCGTAGGGGTTACAGATATGCTACTCGCTATAACTTCTATACTTAAATTTTTATAACTAGCAGCCATACCACAACAGATAATATAGTCTGGTTGCAGTTGATTAATTTTGGCAATGACTAGACAACTAGCAACCTCAACGTCTACAGGAAGACGACGCAAAAAATATAAATCATCATATATATCAGTCATTTTGGCTAGTTCGATTAATAGATCATCGGAGGAATTTGACTGTTGTTCACTCAGCCAAGTGTCAAAAGAAGTTAATAATATTTTTTTCATCATCACAATTATTATTTAGAATATTATTTAGAATTAGAATATCAATGTTTTGCCAAGTTTACTTGGTTAAGCAACTTGAACTTTCAATTGGTCTGGGAAAATCTGATCGGGTTTAGTTTAACGATTCTTTTGCTTATCCTTTACCTCTGGCTTTTTCCCGCTAACCGAGTGTTGTTCAATTCCTTCCCTAATTAATTTACAAGGAGTAACTAAAATGCCAGTCATTGCCGTCATTGATTATGAGATGGGAAATTTGCACTCAGTTTGCAAAGGGTTGGAAAAAGCTGGGGCAATCCCTAAAGTAACTTATTCTGCAAAGGATATGGAACAAGCTGATGCGGTGGTTTTGCCTGGTGTTGGTGCTTTTGATCCGGCTATGCAACATTTGCGATCGCGTGGTTTGGAACAACCTATTAAAGATGTGATTGCTTCTGGTAAGCCATTCTTAGGTATTTGTTTAGGTCTACAAATTTTATTTGAATCCAGTTCTGAAGGTACTCAACCAGGTCTAGGAATAGTTAGGGGAAAAGTTAAACGATTTCGCCCTGAACCTGGTATTGCTATTCCCCAAATGGGATGGAATCAACTACAACTGACTCAACCCAAAAGCATTTTGTGGGAACACTTACCCCCAAATCCTTGGGTTTATTTTGTCCATTCCTATTATGTTGACCCCATTGATCCGAAAGTGAAAGCTGCTACAGTTACTCATGGTAGTCAAACTGTCACCGCTGCGATCGCCCAAGATAATCTCATGGCTGTTCAATTTCACCCGGAAAAATCTTCTAACATTGGATTGCAAATATTATCTAATTTTGTCGCTCAAGTACGTGAAAAAATCCCTGCTTAATAAAAATTTGCATTTTTTCAGTTTTTAGGTAATGGGTAATAGGTAATAGGTAATAGGGCAGAAATTAACTCAGGACCAATCACCAATCACCAATCACCGATCACCAATCACTAATAAACTATGAGTCTGAGAATTTACGGGAATCGGCTGCTAAAAACTTTACCAGGTCAAGAAACTCGACCCACCAGTGCTAAAGTTAGGCAAGCATTATTTAATATTTGGCAAGGAGAAATTGAAAACTGTCGTTGGTTAGATTTATGTACAGGTAGCGGTTCAATGGGTGCAGAAGCTCTGTGTAGAGGAGCTAGTTTAGTAATTGGTATTGAACAATCAAGTAAAGCCTGTGCCATTATTCAACAAAACTGGCAACAGGTAGCCAAACAACATCAAAAATTTCAAATATTGCGGGGAAATGTACTCCAGCAAATAAAAAAATTATCAAATCAAACATTTGACAAAATCTATTTTGATCCACCTTACGCTAGTGACTTATATCAACCAGTTTTAGAGGCGATCGCCAGCAATCAAATTTTAGACATTAACGGAGAAATAGCCGTAGAACATAGGCCTAATTTTACACCACCCACCATTACCCAATGGCAAATTCACCGTCAAAAAACCTACGGTAATACTGCAATCAGTTTTTATAGCTATTTAGAAATTAATGATAGTGAGTGATGGGCATTAACATTAATTAACATTTATTTACATTAATTCACATTAATTAAAATTTCCCATCACTCAAAAATTAGCCCTTAGACCTTAACCACCCAACTCAGTGGGGCGTTTGTATTGCTTATAAGCAGCATAGAATAGTCCACTCAAGGTCACGAAGATTAGACCTAACACAATACCGGATAGTAGGGGTTCAACCACTGTAATCTCTCCTCTTTACAAAAATTAAAAATTAGTTCCTGTTGACAATTTTATCAAAAATCGCATCAATCCAGTGTTATAGCTTGCATTTAGAATCTAAACACTATCTAAAATTTTCATTTTACCTTGCAGGAACAATCAAGAAATTTTAAGCTATGTGTAGGAAATAATGAAGATTCTTGTACACTTAGACCGTGAAAGTAAACCTTTTGGATAAACAGCCTACCAAACCAGAAACATGGACTCAAGGGATCGTCTTCTCTGTTTTGGCCATACTCATAGCCATCCCCTTGGCAGTTGTAGGCGTTGACATGATTCAAGCCTCCGATCCTTACATCAAAAACGTCATCTCACGTCCAGGCAACCCTGTTCAGGGAAAAGCCATATTTTTGACTAACTGTGCAGGTTGTCATGGTTCAGAAGGAACAGGTTTTGTGGGGCCAAGTTTACAGGAAGTTTCTAAACGCAAATCACGATATGGACTAATTCACCAAGTTATTAGCGGTGAAACCCCTCCCATGCCTAAATTCCAACCCAGTCCCCAAGAAATGGCAGATTTATTAAGTTATTTACAAAGTCTATAATTCAACAAACCATGATGAGATTTGTAAACAAAACTTAAAAAATATATTAATCTCTTATAATCTCTTACCTTTGTGTACTTTGTGTCCTTTGCGGTTCAACCAGATCAAGGCTGAGATAATTTTCTGTTTTTAGATAAAACTCCTCATATCCATAGCAAATCTAGCATAGTAGTGTAATCCGAATCATGATTTAGAGGTATTCCTTACCTCAAAAAACACATAGATAGCAGAAAATTAACCAAAGAAATATCAGCAAGTAAGTAAAGCAGATAAATAATCATGTTAGAACAAGGAACAATCAGTATCCATACTGAGAATATTTTCCCCATTATCAAAAAATCTCTCTATTCAGATCATCAAATTTTCTTACGGGAACTGGTATCCAACGCCGTAGACGCGATCCAAAAACTGATCATGGTATCCCGTGCAGGAGAATATAACGGAGAAGTTGGCGAACCAGAAATTACCATTGCCATTGATAAAGACAAAAAAACCCTTTCCTTTTCTGATAATGGTATTGGGATGACAGCGGAAGAAGTCAAAAAATATATTAACCAAGTTGCTTTTTCCAGTGCAGAAGAATTTATTCAAAAATATGAAGGAAAAGCCGATCAACCAATTATCGGACATTTTGGTTTAGGTTTTTATTCCTCCTTCATGGTGGCAACAAAAGTAGAAATTGACACCCTTTCCTATAAAGAAGGTGCAGAAGCAGTACATTGGAGTTGTGACGGTTCACCGGCATTTACCTTAGATGAATCTTCCCGCACCTCTCGCGGTACTACAATTACACTAACATTAATGCCCGATGAGGAAGAATATTTAGAACCTGCAAGAGTTAAGAATTTAGTTAAAACCTATTGTGATTTTATGCCAGTTCCCATCACATTAGATGGGGAAGTGTTGAACAAACAAAAAGCACCTTGGCGCGAATCTCCCAACAATTTAACCAAAGAAGATTATTTAGAATTTTACCGCTATCTCTATCCTTTCCAAGAAGAACCTTTGTTATGGGTGCATCTAAATACAGATTATCCGTTTATTATTAACGGGATTTTGTATTTTCCAAAAATGCGCCCTGATGTAGATGTCACCAAAGGACAAACCAAATTATTCTGTAATCAGGTTTTTGTAAGTGATAACTGTGATGAAATTATTCCCCAATTTTTACTACCAATGCGGGGCGTAATTGACAGTACAGATATTCCTTTGAACGTTTCCCGGAGTGCATTACAAGGCGATCGCACCGTCAGAAAAATAGGGGATTACATCGCTAAAAAAGTCGGTGATAGATTGAAAGAATTATATCGCACCGACAAAGAACAATATATCAACGCCTGGAAAGATTTAGGAACATTCGTTAAATTTGGTGTTCTCAACGACGAGAAATTTAAAAAACAAGTTGAAGATATCCTCATCTTCCGTACCACTGCCAAATTAGAAGCAGAAAAAACAGAAATACCAGCAGTAGAAGTTCAATCTTCTGATAGTGATTTGTGGCAAGATGTAACTCAAGGAAACACCACCAGTTTACCTTACACCACCATCAAAGAATATTTAGAACGTAACAAAGAACGCCACGAAAATAAAGTTTTCTACTGTACCGACGAAGCGAGTCAAGCCACTTATGTAGAACTCCACAAAAACCAAGGTTTAGAAGTTCTATTTATGGACTCCTTCATTGATACCCACTTTATTAACTTCCTAGAAAGAGAATATCAGGATGTTAAATTTACACGGGTAGATTCTGATTTAGATAACACTTTGTTAGATGATAAATCAGGGGAAATTGTAGATCCTGCAACTAACAAAACCAAGAGTGAAATTATCAAAGAATTATTTGAAAAATCACTCAACAAACCAAAAGTGAATATTCGCACCGAGGCGTTAAAATCAGATAATCCCCAAGGAACACCACCAGCAATGGTATTATTACCTGAAATTTTGCGTCGTTTGCGAGATATGAACGCGATGATGCAGCAGCAAAACGCAGAGTTTCCAGAAGATCATATTTTGTTAGTAAATACTGCCCATCCTTTGATTCAAAACCTGTTAACTTTGAACCAAGGAAGCATTATTCAAGGTGAAGGTGAATCATCCTCAGAACAGTTAACAAAAATGATTTGTCAGCACGTTTATGATTTGGCGTTGATGTCACAAAAAGGCTTTGATGCTGAGGGAATGAAGTCTTTTGTGGAAAGGTCTAATGATGTGTTAACTAAGTTAACAGAAAAAGTGAAATAGGTAGACATAAAATTTGAGGGTTTAGCATTGCTAAACCCCTACTTCTGTGTTGTTGATAATGTTTGCAAAGGGCTAGTGATCGCTCTATAATTTAATTAAGTCTAATGCAATTCAAGATGGTATCAATTCCTATTACCCTAGAACAACTGATTACGGCTGTACAACAGTTACCACCAGATGAACAAGCACAGGTGGCTATGTCTTTACTTAAAGGGGATTTATCCTTAGATTTAACAGAATTACTGCAAAAACGGTATGCTTTACATTCTGATAGTAAAAATGTGGAAAATTTAGCTATTTCAACTGATGAGAAACTGATCAAATATGATTTCTCTGATTTAGTAGGGCGTTTAAATTGGCGAGGTGATGCGGTAGAAATACAAAGGTCTTTAAGAGATGAATGGTGATCATTACCTGTTAGATACAAATGCAATAGTGGCTTTGTTGCAGGGAAATTCTCAACTGCTGCAAATATTACAAAATGCTGATTGGATAGGCATTTCTGTTATTAGTCAGATTGAATTTTTAGCATTTTCCGGTTTAAGTGAATTAGATCACCAGCTTTTTCAAGAGTTTATTCAGCGTGTGGAAGTTGTAGGTTTGTCAGTAAAAGATACATTATTAATTAATAATATTATTAAAATTCGTCAGCAATATCGCTTAAAATTACCAGATGCAGTAATAACAGCAACAGCAATACAAAATAGAGCGAGTTTGGTAACGGCAGATCAAGAATTAATAAAAATACCTATTTTGACTGTAATTACTTGGTAATAATTCCTGCTGTTAAAGAACAGACCAAAAGTATACCTCAAATAATTCACTTAACAAAAAATTAGAGGTTAAGTACAACACTCAACCCCTGCAAATCTCGGTTATATTCTGATAGGTTTCTTATTAATTATGCTTCTTCTGAACGTTCAATTTTTTGACCAGGAGAAGATTCATATAAAGCGTCTAACTGTTCCCGTGCATCATCTACATTAATAGAACGCATTACTAACAAAGGTTCTTTAATTAAATTACCTGTATTATCTAACAATTCTGGATGGGGTACAGATTGTCTTCTAGCACCGTAATAACCAAAATTACCCTTATTACCCGCAGGAGATTTAGAAGGATATGGCCGTTCCCGATCAAAGCTAAACATAACTAAGTTACGGATGAGATTACTCACAGCGATAAACGCTAAAACAGTAAATGCTAAAATGTAGAGTAGGTGTAGCATAATATATCCTCCAGTGCTGACAGGTTCTAAAGTTTTATGTCTTAGTCTTAGTGCAGAAATTCTACTTACCCTTGATTTACCGATGTGGTAAATTTTCAATGGTCTATCTGTGATTTGATATTTTGTAATCTATTGTGATTACAGTAACATGGTATACATTATTTTTTTATGAAAACAATGTTAAGAATTTTATTCTTATGTTCCAATTCATGAAACTTGGGGTTACTGATGTTGACTTTGACGGTAACGCATACTTACCCGCCAACACTCACCTAATAAGTGATGCCAAGGAATAAGAGTAGCCATATCAATCCCCACCTGTTTACCAGTGGCAGCAAATAGCATTTTAGAAGTGCTGAGTTCTGCTTGTGCTTGGCTAATTCGGTTGAGTAAGTCTTGTTGCTCAATATCGCTCATGAACGACATTCTCTCATTTTCAAGCAATTGGCGCGATCGCCCAAACCAGTATTCAAAATCGTCTAGTAGGGGATCTAGAACAGATTGGAGTAGTTCAGGACTTGGTGAAGTAGAATCTCCCATATTTGAGTTGTGCATTTCCTAATGTCTTCTTAATCTTAACGCTTTTTACGAATCTTAACAATAATCTAATTTTCACATTTATATACAGGTGACTGGGGACTGGTGACTGGTGACTGGGGATAATATTAATTCTTGCCTTTTGCCTTCTGTTCCCTGTTCCCTGTTCCCTATTCCCTATTCCCTGCGATATTTAATTGCTAAACTTGCATTACTCATCAGATGGTTAGGATAAATTAGGAGAATCCATAGTCTGTAGCTTATGATTTGATAAAGATATTTTTTGCCAACAATATTATTATCACCTCGTCTAAATCACAGCCGATGTCGCCAAATCAAGAACTCCAAGCAGAAGAAAAAATCTATTTACCCCGCACCAGCGAATCAGAAACATTAAAAAAAATTCGCCACACCGCTTCTCATGTCATGGCCATGGCCGTACAAAAGCTGTTTCCCAAAGCGCAAGTTACCATTGGCCCTTGGATTGAAAACGGTTTTTATTATGACTTTGATAATCCCGAACCCTTCAGCGATAAGGATTTAAAAGCCATCAAAAAAGAGATGGTGAAGATTATTAACCGTAAACTTCCAGTTATTCGGGAAGAAGTCAGCCGCGAGGAGGCACAAAAACGGATTGAAGAAATTAAAGAACCGTATAAATTAGAAATTCTCGCAGATATCAAAGAAGAACCCATTACTATTTATCATTTAGGTGAAGAATGGTGGGATTTGTGCGCTGGTCCCCACATAGAAAATACTGGAGATATCAACCCCAAAGCTATAGAATTAGAAAGTGTAGCGGGTGCTTATTGGCGAGGAGATGAAACCAAGGCACAGTTACAGCGAATTTATGCAACTGCTTGGGAAACCCCGGAACAACTGGCAGAATATAAACGCCGTAAAGAAGAAGCGTTAAGACGTGATCACCGTAAATTGGGTAAAGAGTTAGGTTTATTTATATTTGCAGATCCCGTTGGTCCGGGTTTACCCCTTTGGACTCCTAAAGGTACTTTACTCAGAAGCATTTTAGAAGACTTCCTCAAAAAAGAACAACTTAAACGGGGTTATTTACCTGTTGTTACTCCCCACATTGCCAGGGTTGATTTATTTAAAACATCGGGACATTGGCAGAAATACAAGGAAGATATGTTTCCGATGATGGCTGAAGATGAACAAGCAAAAGCCATTGAGCAGGGTTTTGTTCTCAAGCCGATGAACTGCCCCTTTCATATTCAAATATACAAGAGTGAATTAAGATCTTATCGGGAATTACCGATGCGGTTAGCGGAATTTGGTACAGTTTACCGCTATGAACAGTCGGGAGAGTTGGGGGGTTTAACGCGGGTACGTGGTTTTACTGTGGATGACTCCCATTTATTTGTAACCCCTGAACAATTAGATCAGGAATTTTTGAATGTTGTAGATTTGATTTTAACGGTGTTTAAAAGTCTGCAACTCAAGAATTTTAAAGCGAGATTGAGTTTCCGAGATCCAGCTAGTGATAAATATATTGGTAGTGACGAAGCATGGAATAAAGCTGAGGGTGCAATTCGTCGCGCTGTGGAAGAGTTGGGAATGGATTATTTTGAAGGTATTGGAGAAGCAGCTTTCTATGGTCCAAAACTTGATTTTATTTTCAGTGATGCGTTAGATAGAGAATGGCAGTTAGGAACGGTGCAGGTTGATTATAATTTACCTGAACGCTTTGATTTAGAATACGTTGCTGAAGATGGTACGCGCAAACGTCCGATTATGATTCACCGCGCACCTTTCGGATCTTTAGAAAGATTGATCGGGATTTTAATTGAAGAATACGCGGGTGATTTTCCTTTGTGGTTAGCACCGGTGCAAATTAGATTATTACCTGTGGGTGATCAACAATTAGACTTTACCAAGGAAGTGGCCGCGAAAATGGTAGCTTTAGGAATTAGAGCAGAAGTTGATTTAAGTGGCGATCGCCTGGGTAAATTGATTCGCAATGCGGAAAAAGATAAAATCCCAGTAATGGCCGTAGTAGGTGCGAAGGAAGTAGAAAGTAATTCTTTGAGTATTCGTACCCGTGCATCTGGGGAGTTGGGAGCGATATCTGTAGATGAAGTTGTGAATAAAATACAGGAAGCGATTTCTAATTTTAGCAACTTCTAAAAGTGCGAAAAAACCTGGCTGGGTAAATCCCAGCTAATCAACCAATTAACTCAAAATCAAACTATGAGTACCACAAAAGAACAAGTACAATAGACATCTCCGAAAACCATCTAACCTTCACCATGACTGCTTTTGAGAAAATGAAGGTTAAGTGCAAAGATACTCAGATTATACGCTAGAATCAGTGCTGAAAATGCCTGCTATTGGGAATTAGCCAAAAAATAGCACCTCTGGAAGTAGATTTTATCCAGGAAACTTGCAATTTTTTATAGCTACAAAATAACAGTACCAATACGTAATCTTACAAGTCCACAAATAGTCATAATTATTTGTTCATATTTCAGGGTATTTAATCTAAATCTTTCTTGGGCAACTCTATTGTACGAAGAATATCGCCAGCAAGTTTCCATGTTAATCCCTTTCAAAAAAATAGGTGCAAAATCTCAAACTACTTTATAAAATTTGTGTAAATATAACGAATGCACACTATGTAATTGTATATAGTGTGTTTTTTTATAAGTAATAAATTTATTATTTGTAAGCTGTTACGCACCTGAATTGTATAATCCTAAAATGCTTAAATCTTGTGGGGTGGGCATCTTGCCCGCCATACTTATACAACTTAAATGCACAACAGCTTAGGATTTTAGAATAGTGCAACTGTTACCTAACTCCACAAAAAGACTTTTTCATAAAACCCTAGTTATTGTTTATGAAGAACATAACAAGATATAAATAGTTCTCCTGAAACAGATTAATTAAACCCGAAGAAATAGCGAACTTGCATCACTATAGTTTTGTTAATTATTTGCCTGAGATTTTGATTAATAAAGGCACAGTTTACTAATGTCAAGATTTTGTAATTAATTCAGAAGGATTGAAGAGATGATACATAACAGATTCTTGCAAAAAACCAGAAACAAAATCCTAAAAACCATTGATACTATCCCTTATTTACAGCATCACAATAGACTTGCTTATCAAGCTGATGTAGAAAAATATAATTCTCATCTGAGTGAAATTTCCTGCTGTGATTTAGAAATTGTCAAAAAAATAGAACAGGATGGAATTTATATTACTTCTTTAAAAGATTTAGAAATTCCGAATAGTTTTGATTTTCTGCAAACTGCAAAAAGTCTGATTCCCGAAATTCCTACACTTCCTAGTAATAATAATAATCAATTTGTGGTTCATGCTAGTTCTGAACAAATTATGGCTAACCCAATCATTTATTTATGGGGCTTAGAACCGAGATTAATCAATATTGTTGAACATTTTCTAGGTTTACCCGTAGCTTATCATGGTGTATATGTGCGGCGAGATGTTGCTAATAATTTAGAAATCGGATCAAGATTATGGCATATAGATAAAGAAGCACATAAGATTTTAAAAGTCATTGTTTACCTACATGATGTGGATGAAAATAATGGTGCTTTTGAATATCTCACCCCAGATGTAACTTTAGAAGTTGCTAAATCTCTCAAATATAGAACTGGTTATATTTGTGATCAAATCATGCAATCTGTTATTCCTGATAGTTATTATCAACCCTGTGTTGGTAAAGCGGGTACAGTAATTTTTGCAGCCACCCATAGTATTTTTCATCGTGGTAAAATACCAGTTCATGCAGACAGATATAGCGTATTTTTTGACTATACACCCAGATTGAAAGAACATTCATTTTATGGTGATTCATGTTTAGCAAGTGAAGACATTACTTCACTATCTACTCACCTTTCTCAATATCAAAAAGATTGTTTATTTTACTAATTTGTCAATTTCCAATCTTTAAATAGTGATATAGAAAAGGGCGTAGCTATACAAGATATATGATCTAAACTTCTTCTATATACAGTTAAAAAAATTCCTTGTAAAGCTGCGCCAAATATTACCAAATCTTCAATTTAGCTTTTTTCTCTGTGCCTCTGTGGTTACTTCCCTAAAGTTATTAAGATTAGGAATAATTAACCCTAGCCATAATTGCCGCAAATAAAGGAATAAATAGAAAACTAAATAATTCAGCCCTAATTAACCAAAGTAAAAGTTTAACTTTTTTTAATTCTAGCTGAGGTGTTTGATTTTTCTGTAAGTCTTTTAACCAATTGAGAAAAGAAATTGTTGGATAAATTGATAACAAACCCACTAACAGAAAAACTGCTACCTTAATATAGAAAAATGGGTGATGTAAATAGTATGTAGTACCTTTGCCAAAATAAATGACTCTCAAGATACCTGTAATTAAAACTGTAACCGCTGCTATACCATATACAGCATCAGCAATGACTATTTTCCAAGCATCTTTGATATTCAATTCTGGTTTTAAGGTAAATGCTTCTAAGGTTAAGGCTGCAAAGCATAACATGAAGCTGAGATAATGAAGATAGGCAACAATTACATCTATAGACATTGTTTGCTAGTTTGTCACTGTTAAGGTTAAACTAGCACTAAAAAAAATATTAAAAAGTGATTACTTATCTAATTTTGTAATGATCACAAATTTTGGGTTTTTTGTTTTGGGTTTTTTGATTAAATCAAAGGCGACACCCGGATTTGAACCGGGGGATAAAGGTTTTGCAGACCTCTGCCTTACCACTTGGCTATGTCGCCGCACTCACAATTACTTATATTATCACCTTTTCTCCAAAATTGCACAACTTGAGAAAAAATTTTTTGTCATTAGTCATTGGGTTATTAACCTCCCCATCTCCCCTACTCCCTCTTAACTGTCACCTGTCACCTAAGACAACTTTACTTCATCTGCAAAGTTACCCCAGCGAACAAAATGGAACGGACCACCCAGAGAACCCCACAAATGCTCATCTGTTTCTGGATCTCTTCCCCTATCCCAACTGATGAATTTCTCACCGTCAATTTCAAATTCACTATCTAGGTAGGTGGTTCTACCTTTGCGGACTACCATACAACCTTTACCGGGTTCAACGTAACCTCGGAAACTGCTACCTTTCCATTCAACGATCATATTACAACCAGAGAGTTTGTCTAGGCGATCGCCAGTTAAAGTCTGCAATTTGTCTAAATTCCGGGATGCACCAAAAAACTCTTTCTCTTCTTTGACGGTGAAATTTTCAATGATGATTTTTTCCCCCTCTATACCTAATTTTAACACCCGTAAGCGGTAGGGATCATTAATTGCATAATCATAAGCCTGTTCTACAAATAAGCTCACGCCAGAAAGTAAGTTATAAGGAAGAGGACGCATACATACGCGAATATGTGCAAACAAAGGCGGATTTTCAAATGCTTGAGCTTGGTTACTAAAATCCGCAGCCATCCAACGCGCTAAGGTAGCAATATCTGTAGAATGAGTCATAGAAATTGGGGATTTTTTTGAGTAGAGCGACTTACACAAGCTAATTTTAAACCTTCCTGTGTCTATCCGGTTCACTCAAAATTAACCAAACCGTCCAGAAACATAGTCACGGGTACGATCATCTAAAGGGTTGCGGAAAATTTGCCCTGTTGATCCAAATTCTACCATTTGTCCGATCCGACTTTCATCGGTGCTAAAGAAAGCTGTAAAATCGGAAACACGGGTTGCTTGCTGCATATTGTGAGTAACAATTGCAATTGTTAATTCGGATTTTAAACTATGAATTAATTCTTCAACTTTCAAAGTTGCAATTGGATCAAGTGCAGAACAAGGTTCATCCATTAATAAAACTTTGGGTTTTACAGCTAACGCACGCGCTATACATAAACGTTGTTGTTGTCCACCAGATAAACCTAATGCTGATTTATTTAGTTTATCTTTTACTTCATCCCAAAGTGCAGCACCTCTAAGTGCAGATTCAACTATTTCATCTAGTTTAAATTTAGGACATTTACCCGCAATTCTTACCCCATAGGCGACATTTTCATAAATACTCATAGGGAAAGGATTGGGTTTTTGAAATACCATTCCTATTTCCCGTCGCAAAATATTAATATTCACACGGGGGTCATAAATATTTTGACCATAAAATTCTACACTACCATCTACTTTTACTTCTCCTTCTAATTCACTAATGCGATTTAAGGTTTTAATAAAAGTAGATTTACCGCAACCACTCGGACCAATTAATGCGGTTACTTGGTTTTTGTAAATATCTAATGAGATCCCCTCAATTGCTTTGTAGTTGCCATAATAAAAGCTCAGGTTTTTTACTTTGATAGCTGGGACTAGATTTTTCATGGTTGATGATGTTGATTAATAATTAATTAGTTGGAGTTTTTGAATTTGAATGTTTGTAAAAAACAAATTGTTATTTTATCTCAGTTTATTTTTACGACTTAATAACCGAGATGTGAGACTAAAAAATAATACGAGACTCAGGAGGATAATTGATGTAGTCCAAACTAATTTATTCACTTCTGGATCTGGATTATTGTAAAGATTGAAAATGAGTACAGGTAAAGAAGCTGTAGGACTCATTAAACTGTCGGACCAATTTTGACTGAATAAAGCTGTGAAAATTAAAGGTGCAGTTTCACCTGATGCGCGGGCGATCGCCAAAGCAATTCCCGTAGTAATTCCTGGTATTGCTGCTTTTGTAACAATGCGAAATGTAGTTTGAAATTTTGTCCCACCTAATGCAGCAGAGGCTAATCTTTGATGGGTGGGAATCAATTTTAGAGCTTCCTCTGTAGTTAAAACAATGACTGGTAACATAATCACAGATAAAGCAAAACCACCAGCAATAGCACTAAATTCTTTAGTTATTAAAACAATTACCCCATAGGCAAACATTCCTACAACAATTGAGGGTACACCTGTGAGAATAGAATTTAAAAACCGGACGATCCGAGTTAGTTTATTTGTTTTGCCAAATTCCGCTAAAAATATGCCTGTAATTATGCCCACAGGAATACTTAAACAAGCACCAATACTAACCATGAGAATAGTACCCAAAATAGCATTAGCAAAGCCATTTTCTATTAAGGGACGATAAAACATTTCTGTTTTTAAACCAGAAGCTCCCCGTGAAATTATTTCCCATAAAATAGACGCTAATGGCAAAAATGCTAATAAGCTCAAGATTAATGATAAGCCATTCATGCCATAGGTAAATATAAGTCTTTTCGGAGGTAAAGGACTTAATAGTTTTGCTGCTAGAGATTCATCTCTATCTGAATTTATGTATCCACTCATATTATTTTTAGGTAATTGATAGTTGACAGTTAACAGTTGACAGTTAACAGTTGACAGTTGATAGTTGATAATATTGACAGTGACTCCTAAATTCTTCATTCTAAATTCTAAATTCTAAATTCTCTAAGAATTTTTCTTTCCAACCCACTGTACTAATAACACAGCGCCGATATTTACAGCTAAAGTTAAAGCAAATAAAATTAATCCTAAATAACTTAAAGCACCGATATGTAAACCTGGTTCAGCTTCGGCAAATTCATTAGCTAAAACTGCGGGAATTGTATAAGCTGGATCTAGTAAAGAAACACTAATTTGAGCATAGTTACCAATTACCATAGTTACCGCCATTGTTTCCCCTAAAGCACGCCCTAAAGCTAACATAGAAGCACTCACTATTCCTGAAAAACCAGCAGGTAATAAAACTCTGAAAATGGTTTCCCAACGTGTACTACCCAAGGCCATAGATGCACTGCGTAACTCTTTAGGAACAACCATTAAAACATCACGGGAAATGGCTGACATGGTTGGTAAAATCATGATTGAGAGAATAATTCCGGCGGTTAACATATTATTGCCAGCAGGATATTCTGTACCAAATAAAGGAATGAATTTAAAAGTTTTACCTAACCAAATTTCCAAGGGTTCAATGATGGGAATAAAGATAAAAATTCCCCAAAGTCCGATAATTACACTGGGGATAGCTGCAATTAATTCAATGACAAAGGCAATTGTATTTCTAACCATAGGTGGTAGGAAATCTTCGCTAGTAACTAAAGCCACAGATATACCTATTGGTACAGTTAAAGTCATAGCAATTGCGCTACTAACTAATGTTCCATAAATATAAGGTAATGCTCCAAAACTTTGTTCTGCAACATCCCAATTACTACTCCATAAAAATCCTAAACCAAAGACTTTAACTGCTGGTTGTGCTTCTTTGAAAATCACCCAAGTCATTAATAATAATACTGCTACAGTTATCCCTGAGAATAAATAAACTACCAGTTTAAATCCTTGATCTATGCGAAAGTTTATTCCCCCTTGGGAAGTTAAGTCTATAGAGTTTTCACCTAAGTTGAAATTATGGGAATTTTCGTGATGGTTTGGTTCAAAGGAATTAGTCATATTTTCATAAATGAGTTAATGTCAAATACCAAATGTTTTATCCAAGGGATTTAGTATTTCCAAACCCCCCGAATATTTATCTTTGATTGATATTTTTTGTTGATTACTTAACGGTACTATTCACGGTTTGCAGTACACGATTGACAACGCTGCTAGGAATTCTGGTGTAACCTAGATCATCATTAAATTGTTGACCATCTTTTAAAACCCAGTTAATCCATTGTTTAACAGCGTTAGCTTTTGCAGCATCAGGATAGTTTTTATAAATCATCATCCAAGTTAAACCAACAATGGGATATCCCGTACTAGGATCATTAACAAATACACGATAATTGTCTGGGAAATTTACACTAGCTAAGGCTGCATTTGCACTAGCTAAAGATGGATCTACAAATTGCCCAGCTTTGTTTTGTATTTCTGCTGATTTGAGTTTATTTCTGTCTGCATAACTTTGTTCTACATAACCAATAGCACCAGTGGTTCGAGATACTAAAGCTGCAACTCCAGGATTTCCTTTACCTTTTAAAACGTTACGTAAACCTTGCCATCTTGGGGCTGTATTTGCGCCGATTCTACCTTTAAAATAACCACTAATAGCACTCAAGTGATTAGTAAAAATAAAAGTTGTACCACTGCTATCAGCACGAACTACAAATTTAATAGGTAAATCTGGCAAATTTACACCAGGATTATCAGCTTTAATTTGAGGATCGTTCCATTTACTAATTTGTCCAGAAAAAATTGCTGGGAGGGTTTTTCGAGATAATCTCAGTTTGTTGACACCAGGAACGTTGTAAACTACGGATACAGCGCCGCCGGCGGTAGGTACTAAAATCACTCCTCTTTTGACTTTAGCCATATCAGCGTCTGTCATTGCTGCATCACTACCACCAAAGTCTACAGTACCTGCGATAGTTTGACGAATACCACCACCACTTCCAATTCCTTGGTAGTTAACTTTTAGGTTGGGATGTTTTTTTGTGACTTCTCGCGCATACCGTTCATATAAGGGTGCGGGAAATGTTGCACCTGCACCGTTGAGGGTTTGAGCTTTGACAACATTGCTTAATGCAGGACTCAGTGTAATTGCAGCGGTAACTATGGAAGTAGTAACTGCTCGGTTAAAGAAGGTTGAGAAAGACATTTTAGTTGGTAATTTAGGGAGTGTTTTTGAGGATGAAATTTTAGTCTCTGATTAGATTCATGTTTATTGATTAATTTTTAATTAATAGATGTTAAAGAATACATTAATTTTTAAAATTCAAGTAATAACACTTATGTTTTTAAAGAAAAAGTGTAGAGATAAAACAAGTAAACCTAGCAGGATGGCATTAATTCAACTACCTACTAGGAATTAAGATGAGTATTTTGACCATGTTTGAGCGGATCAGCTATTATTAGTTATAAATATTGCCTATCCACAGCTAGAATAACTATATTGTGTGTCTAAATAGGTTAAAATTCACTGTATATTCAGTTAAAATACCGTTAAGTTAGTTGGGATGAGAATATCAGGACTTACGCACAAAATTTATCATCAGGGCTGGGTGTAGGGTGTAGGGTGTAGGGTGTAGGGTTTTTTCCTTAAATAAATTCAAAATAAATCTTGATTTGTAGTTCCCCAATTCTGATATTTTAGTAATCTATGTTTCAGTTGCCAGGCTTCCCGACGGAGGCATTGACAATTACCGAGAACGTTGGAATATTTTGGAATATTTAAGCATTTACTGTTATGGCGCTAATTGTTCAGAAATACGGTGGTACATCTGTTGGTTCGGTGGAACGCATTCAAGCTGTAGCACAGCGGGTTTACAAAACTGTACAGGCTGGAAATTCCGTTGTGGTGGTGGTTTCGGCGATGGGTAAAACTACTGATGGACTGGTTAAATTAGCTAATGATATTTCTAAAAGTCCTAACCGTCGGGAAATGGATATGTTGCTTTCTACTGGGGAGCAAGTTACCATTGCGCTATTAAGTATGGCTTTACAGGAAATTGGCCAACCTGCTATTTCTCTGACTGGCGCTCAGGTAGGTATTGTTACTGAGGCTGAACATACCCGCGCCCGGATTTTACATATTTCCACAGAACGATTAATGGGGCAGATTAATCAGGGTAAAGTGGCTGTTGTGGCTGGTTTTCAGGGAATTTCTAATACTACGGAAATAGAAATTACGACTTTGGGGCGTGGTGGTTCTGATACTTCGGCGGTGGCTTTGGCGGCGGCTTTGGGTGCTGATTTTTGTGAAATTTATACTGATGTTCCAGGGATTTTAACTACAGATCCGCGTCTTGTGCCGGAAGCACAGTTGATGACGGAAATTACTTGTAATGAAATGCTGGAGTTGGCTAGTTTGGGGGCTAAGGTGCTACATCCCCGTGCGGTGGAAATTGCTAGAAATTATGGTGTACCTTTGGTTGTACGTTCTAGTTGGACTGATCAGCCGGGTACTTGGGTAACATCTGCAAAGGTGCAAGAACGAGCGCTGGTAGATTTGGAGTTGGCGCGGCCTGTGGATGCGGTGGAATTTGACGTGAATCAGGCTAAGTTATCTTTGTTACGTGTTCCCGATAGGCCAGGGGTGGCAGCGCGGTTATTTGGGGAAATTTCTGAGCAAAATGTGGATGTGGATCTGATTATTCAGTCTATCCATGAGGGTAATTCTAATGATATTGCTTTTACGGTGAATACTGCAATTTTAAGCCGGGCTGAGGCTGTTGCTTTGGCGATCGCCCCAGCTTTGCGACATCAAGCTAATTCCGATGAAGCGGAAGTGTTGGTAGAAAATAATTCCGCTAAGGTGAGTATTTCTGGTGCAGGTATGATCGGCCGCCCTGGGGTAGCTGCAAAGATGTTTGCAACTTTAGCAGAAGCAAGGGTGAATATTCAAATGATTTCTACCAGTGAAGTTAAGGTGAGTTGTTTGGTAGATCAGGATGATTGCGATCGCGCGGTTTCTGCCCTTTGTGATGCTTTTGAAATTTCTGCTACTCCTGTGATACCCCAGATATCTAATTCTGAATCTCCCGCTGTACGTGGTGTAGCTTTGGATATGAACCAAGCGCGGTTAGCTATCCGTCAAGTACCAGATCAACCGGGAATGGCGGCTAAGTTATTCGGGTTATTGGCAGAATACAATATCAGTGTAGATATGATTATTCAATCTCAACGCTGTCACTTAATTGATGGTGTACCCCGTCGAGATATTGCTTTTACTGTGGCTAGGATGGATGCAGAAAACGCTCAACAGAAGTTAAAGGAAACTGCGGAACAGTTGGGATGGGGTGAGGTAATTTTGGATCGGGCGATCGCCAAAGTCAGTATAGTTGGTTCGGGAATGGTTGGCCAACCAGGAACAGCAGCAAAAATGTTTAACGCTTTGGCTGAAAATCACATCAATATCCAAATGATTACCACATCGGAAATCAAAGTTAGCTGTGTAGTAGCCGAAAACGAAGGTGTGAAGGCCTTACAAGTCATTCACGATGCTTTTGGTTTAGCCGGTAACGAGAAGTTTGTTGTTCCTAGTTAGGTTTACTTCTCCAGTATTTTTGTTGCAGTAGGAAATAGCCTCACTTTCATCATTAATTACTGGAGCTTGTCCTAAGTTGACAATTTTATAGACAAAACTATACTTATGTTAACAAACATTGACATAAGTTAGCTAAGAAAAATCCCTACTTGATGTATAATACTAGGATATCAAGTATTGAATAAGACTATTACCGACGCGAAAACCAAGCA
>RDXV01000070.1 GCA_004292695.1 Nostocales cyanobacterium
CCTGCCTCCCCTGCCTCCCCTGCCTCCCCTGCTCCCTCTGCCTCCCCTGCTCCCCCTGCTCCCCCTGCTCACTTCTTCCCTTTCTCCTCCTGACTGGGTGGAATTTTTTCCATAGGAATTAAAACCTCCATGACAGACTTAACAATGGGAGCGGCTACAGTTCCCCCATAGGCATTTGCTCCTTTTGGTTCGTCTACAATAGCTAACACCACATAACGGGGAGCTTCTGCGGGAAGAATACCCACAAAGCTAGTAATTCTTGCACCTGGGATATATCCACCGTTGGGACTGGCTTTTTGGGATGTACCGGTTTTACCTGCTATGCTATATCCTGGGATTCTTGATGCTTTACCACTACCCTTGGCAACTACAGTGGCCATCATATCTATTACTTTTTGGGTAGTAGTGCTGGAAAAAATTTGTCGTGGTGCAGGGAGATTTGGTAAATAGTGCATTTTACCTTGACTATCTGTCAATCCTTTGACTACATGGGGAGTTACTAATTTACCGCCATTAGCTAAAGCTCCGTGTAATTGTACTAGCTGTAAAGGTGTCATGGAAAAACCTTGCCCAAAAGAAGCTGTTGCAGGTTCAATAGTAGAAGATACGAATTTCTCTTGACTTTTGAGACGGCCACGCACTTCAAATGGTAAGTCTGTATCAATTTTTTGCCCTAATCCTAGTCTTTCTAGCCAGTTATAATAAAGGGTTGGTTTCATGCGTTGGATAATTCTGACCATACCAACGTTACTAGAAGTCTGTAAAATCTCTGCAATGTTAATTCTTCTATAACTATTTATTTCTGCGTTCTTGATTGTGCGATCAGCAACTTTAATAGTACCAGGATCATCAAATGCATCTTCCGGTTTAATGATACCAAGTTCCAGGGCGATCGCCACATTCAAAGGTTTAAAAGTTGAACCTGGTTCATATAAATCAGCTACAGTCCAATTTCTAAATAAAGAAATATCTGCTTTTGAATATTGATTAGCATTATAGGTAGGATGAGAAACCATAGCTAATATTGAACCATCTGTGGCATCCATAACAATTACAGCACCACGTTTAGCAGAAAATCTCTCTACTTGTTCTTTGAGAACAGTTCGGACAGCCCTTTGTAAGCGACTATCAAGAGTAAGTTGTAATTTTAAATCATCATAATTTAAAAAACCTTCGGGAGCGTGATCTGGCATCAGAGCGCCATTACCAGCCCGACTTAAACTCACTGTTTGTGTAGAGCGTTCTAACAATTTTTCTTGACTATATTCTACCCCAGCTTGGCCACGTCGATCAAGGTTAACATAACCCACCACATCAGCCACTAAATCATCTTGGGGATATAAACGGGAATATTTTTGAATGAATTCCAAACCATCTAAGCGGAAAGAAATTAAGCGATCTGCTATATTTTCCGCAACTGCATTAGATATCACAATGCCACTAGGACGACTATTAAACGTATTAACTAGCTCATTTACATCTTTGTTTAAAATAGGTGCAATTTTTTCTGCTACTTCTTCCTTTGACTTATTGAATAACTTAGGGTGAGCATACAAAGTATATACAGGTCTATCTATAGCTAAAATAGTTTGATTACGATCTACCACCGGGCGACGGGGCATAAAAGGACGTAAATTCACCATTTGTTGGTTTCTTGCCCTTTTAGTCAGCTTTTCCCCGTCAATAATTTGTAACCTGTACAAATTGGCAGCTAAACTCAATCCCGCCACCAATAGAATACCCCCAACTATTAACAATCGAGATTTCAGATTTAATAATTGAATCTGATTCTGAGTTTTACGACTCTTGGGTACAGCCGACTGAGAAAACTTCCGTTGCCTGTTAAATTCTAAATTTCGCCAATTTTTGAATTTTTTTCTACTTGGTGACTTCTGCATGGGAATTTTCTTAACCTATTTTGTCGGTGGAATTAGGCTACATCTAGTATCCCAGTGATGAAGAAGTTGGGATCTGATTTTCTGGTTCAGGTGTTTGAGGTGAAGACTGAGATTGAGAACCTGGGTATGTTGATTGTAGAAAAATTGTCTCCCCTGCCGATGGTGTTACTAATGCTTTTCCTGCGGCTTCACCTTCTTTAGCCATTTTACTGGTTAGTGTTGCGTTGGTTGTATTTAACTGACGTTCATGACGTTGCAAATTTTTTAAGTTACTATAGTATCTACCCCAAAGCTCCTGGGAGTAAACTGTCCAACCATAAACAGCTAATGTGGCCGCTACTAAACAAAAAGCAATGCCTGAAGAGTAACGATATAAGGAGTGTAAACTCAATAACCATCTAGGAAAATTACCTGTCTGAGACATCATTGGTAAATCTTGAGTAGATTTTTGCTGAGTTTTTATCACCGCTGGTTGATAACTATGCCGATTGAAGTTGGGTAAAACAGGCTGATTTTTTGAGTAATGGGATGAATTATCGCTGGAGTTAGGTTTTCGAGACGGGCGTACAAATAAGAATTTACTGGAGCGGTTTAATGTCTCTGGTTTATTTGTTGATGAACTTTGTTCTCGTTGTTTTGCCACCGTGTTAACGGGATTTCTCTTAAACCAAGAATTTTTTGTAGAAACAGTGGATTTACGCGATATAGACATAACTTTTTTGTATGATAAATACTGTATTATATAGCAATACCTTAGCCATTTTTCCGTAGGTTGGGTTGAACAAAGTAAAACCCAACGTAAACTCAACGTATTTGTTGGGTTTCGTTCTATTGCTTCGCAACGCTAACGCGAACAACCCAACCTACAAATCAAGATATTTTTGATTTTGGCGAAGGTAGTAATATAGATTACACTTTTTGATTTAGTACCAATACGCAATGATACAGAATCTTTAAACTTCTTTCCTCTCCACTATTACACAGGATCTGGACTGTCTGCAATTATCTACTTAATAAATTGATCTTTTCATTAAGTATCATATTTGGCTGATTATGTAAGAATTGATCTCCGTTTTAGGGAACAGCTAATACTTAAAATTATCAAGTTTCCAAATGAGTTTAAAAATTGTAATATGAAGGTATTTAACAAAAATCAATAAATAAGCTATCGTATTCAACAGACGCAATATTTTTATTGCCTTTATTGGTGAAAGAGGAGTTATGAAAACAAGAATTTTTGGTTTGGCTCTCATGTTAAGTTTGGCTACTATGCTCGGAGCTTGTGAAGGTGGTAGTCAACCCGCTGGTACTTCTACTACTACCCCTGCAACTGGTGAACCTGCTGATACTGGAACTACACCCGAAGCTACCCCCGCAACTACACCCGCAACTACACCTGAAGCTACCCCTACTGCTACTCCAACTGGAACTCCCTAATTAACAGGAGATGCTGTTTATCACTGCATTTTGACCAAAAACAGTGGGATACAAGACCCCGCCCTTGCAGGGCGGTTTTACTTGTTTTAATATAAATGCGGTAGATGTTCTCTACGTCAATAATGGTTTTATAGCTTCTTGTAGCATCAAGACTTAATTATTTTTATATGGGATATGTTGTTTCCAAAGCCTACCAATAGGTAATTTTCATACTATGGGCTTTGATCGAGTTACAATTTTAATTTATTTATGTTACTACTCCAATTTAGTACATCCCATTATTGCCGTAAAGCACGATTGGCATTAGGTTATAAGCAAATTAATTATCAGGTGGAAAACCTGTCTGCTGGGTTACATATTCTCAAATTAAAGCCGTTAACAGGATTAACTACTTTACCAGTTTTATTACCACAAATTACGGGAAAACCAATAGCTATTGGTGATTCTAGTCAAATAATTAAGTTTTTAGAATCTTATCAGCCAGAACCACCATTATTTTTCACTGATCAACAACAAACGGAAGCGTTAATGTTAGAAGATTGGTTAGATGAAAGTATTGGTACGGCGACAAGATTTGTATATTATCATTTCCGGGCAGGTGAAGGTAAGGCAATTGATCCATCATTATCTAGTCAGATGGTTATTACCGTAGTTAGGAAACAATACGGAATTGATGAGAATAGTGTAGAATTAGCACGTAGTAGGTTGGAAATAGCTTTAGCGGAATTATCTCAGCGTTGGCAAAAGAGTCAATATTTGGTAGGTGAACGTTTGAGTGTAGCTGATATTACTGCTGCTGCTTTGCTGAGTCCTTTAGCACTTATTCCAGAATATCGTCAAAAATATCCTTGGTTATTTGAACGTATTGTAGAAATTCATCAACTGTGTTGTGAACCTTTACCACCAGGACTATGCAATTAAGTTTACGTAATTACATAAAATACATAAAATTAATTATTGTGAGTTTTAGTACCATAACTATAGTGTTGATTGGTAACTATTGGTTAACACAGGCGATCGCAATACCACCAATGGAGGATATACCAGAGGAGATATTGCGGACAGAAATTATTACTGTGGGGCGATCGCCAATAGATGGCAAACTTTTGACTGCTGCGGAATATGCTGAATTACAGGTGAAATTACAAACCAGTCCACCGCCAAAACTCAATTCGCAAATTCGAGATCAAGTGTTTGTATTACAGTTACGGAAGGCATTGTTGCAGATATTTCCGTTTTTGGGGATTTAGTCAATAGTCATCTACCCAGGTAAGATTTAATGACATCTAGGAGACTAGAACCACCCCATACTAAAGCCATTAAAATAGAGGTAGTTAAAATTCCACCCATAACACATAGAACTAAACCGCCTAAACTGATTGCACCATCATCTTCTGTTAAACCAAAAGCAGTGACAAAAATTCCCATAGCGGGTAAAGTGTTTGTTCCGGGAATAGGAATCATCATAGAAATAGCCATGAGAGCAATCATACAGCCAATAGTCACTCTCCCGAACAAGCTAGTACAGATATCAGATAGACGGGGGCGGGCGATCGCCTCAATTCTTTTTAACCAAGGCAGTCCCGCTTTTAAAAATCCTTGTACTGTCTCAAGTTTTATAGGATGATTGAGCATTTTGGCTGGGACCCAGGGGATTTTTGCGCCTGTAATCATTTGCACAGCCAAAATAAATATCAAAACCCCAAAGGGTGTAGAATAACCAGGTGCAGGAACTGGTAAAGCGGAAGGTAAAGAGAGAATTACTAATAAAAACCCAAAGATTCTTTCCTGAGCCAGTAGTAAAATATCTGCTAAAGTAACTTTTTCTGATCTTTCTTCTTCAAAAAAATAGCGGTGTAACTCCTGAGACAGTCTGGCCATAAATAATTTTGTTTTGCGATTTTGCTGATGAATAGGGTAAAAAATCAACTTTTGTATTACAGCATATTGCAGATCAATCAGGTACAAATTTTGATCACAAAGCCTTACACCAACAGGGTTTTACTGCTGACGGCTGACGGCTGACGGCTGAAAGCTACTGTATTTTGATTTTTTTGATTCAATACAGAACACTGATCGGTAAAAGTGCATATAATCACAAATTCCGAAAACCAGAATTCAATATCTTTAAAGATATAGCCGATGATAGGTAAAAGGTGACAAGTGAGTGTTGATATTTTTACAGCATATTGCCAGTCAAGAATGTACAACTATCAGTTAACAGTTATCAGTTAACAGTTATCAGTTATCAGTTATCAGATAATAAACCAAGTTACTGGCTATAACAGTAAGAAGCACAAACAGGTGTAGGGAAGATAGGGAAAAACTGAAATATTAAGGATCAGATTTATATGTTGTGATCCTGTGATATCTTGCTTCTACTCCTGACTTTTAACCTTCACCTCCCAGGAAAACTTTTGACTGACTTTTGATGATCAAGAGCGATACAGAATATAACAACTGGGAATTAGATTTGATTTTTGAACACTCATGTAGGGTAGCTGATACTTAAAAAATCAAAAACAGGGGAAAAGCCTACTCTAAAATACCGAGAGATTGTTGAGAAATCATTGATAATTCCTAGATATGAGATCAATACAGTAGAAGTTTTCACCACCAGGATTTTACTGATCAAACCAGGAATTTACGACTAATAAATTTCCGATTTTGGCAGTTCCACTTTCTACCCTGCTATGCAGTAATTAGTAATATTTCTGGCTTGAGTATTCTGTGTGGTTTGTTCTACCATGAGTTCTGAGTAAGTTCTATGATGTTAAAAGTTTCAAAAGTTAAAAAGGGATATTGTCAGAAGTTAGATATTCTATTGCTGGAAGTCAGCTATGTAATGATCAAGTCATGAACAAAACGGTTGAAATTTTACCGGATCTACCTGCATTAGTAGCACGGGGACTGGATTTAATCCTATCCAGATTGGCAACTGCCATTCAGGAAAGAGGACAATTTACCATTGCGTTATCTGGTGGTAGTACACCTAAACCTTTGTATGAAGCAATAGGTAATCAAAACCTGCCTTGGGATAAAATTCATGTTTTCTGGGGTGATGAACGTTATGTTCCACCAGATCACCCTGATAGCAATGAATTAATGGCGCGTCGTGCCTGGTTAGATCGGGTGGCTATACCGGCAGCTAATATTCATGCCATACCCACTTTATCAGGTAATCCAGCGGTAGATGCGGCTGCTCATGAACAGCATTTACAGGGGTTTTTCGGAACAGCACCGGGAAAATTTCCCCAACTGGATGTAGTTTTATTGGGAATGGGTGATGATGCCCACACTGCGTCTCTTTTTCCTCATACCGAAGCTCTCAATGTACGTGATCGCTTGGTTACTGTAGGTAATAAGGATGGTAATTCTCGTATTACTTTCACTTACCCATTTATTAATGCTGCCAGAAGTGTAATTTTCTTGGCGGCTGGTGCAAACAAAATACCTGCTTTAGCTCAGGTTTTTGCCCCAGTAGCTGATGATTTTGGCTATCCATCCCGCTTGATTAAACCTCAAGGAGAATTGATATGGTTGCTGGATCAAGCAGCAGGTTTGCAACTCAAACCCTAAATCAGTTTTCAGTTATTGGTTATCAGTTATCAATCTGTTAACTTTTGACTGACAACTCAAATTTACTTGTGAGTAATATATTTTACAATAATCTTGACAAAGGCTTAGATTCATGATCGTCTGCCCAAATTGTAATCATCCTAATCCAGACGGCGCTGTTCAATGTGAAGCTTGTTACACGCCTTTACCAGCTACTACTAGCTGCCCTAGTTGTGGTGCATCTGTACAGACAGATGCTGCTTTTTGCGGTCAGTGTGGCTACAATTTACACTCTCATGTAGCCTCAGCACCAGCACCAACCCCAATAGAAGCAACGGTGGTGGCTGCTCCTAGTGTTCCTGTGGAAGTACCACCTTTGGTTACTCCTGATCCAATGTTAGAACTTTTACAATCTGATCCTTTAGGGGTAAGTGCTTCTGCTACTCCTAATACTGGTTCTAATTTACCACCTACTGTGGTCTCGGCTGCACCACAACCTATACAAACTACTCCAGTACCTGCACCTGCACCAGTACCCGCACCTGCAGCGGTTGTACCACCTGCACCAGTACCAGTACCTACACCTGCACCTGCACAGGAAGTATTAATACCAGTGACAGTATCAGTACCTACACCTGCACCTGCACCTGCACAGGAAGCAGCAATACCCGCACCACCACCAGTACCTGTACAGGAAGCAGTAATACCCGCACCACCACCAGTACCTGTACAGGAAGCCGTAATACCCACACCTGCACCCGCTCCAGAGGTAGAACCTGTAGCTGCATCTAGAACCCAACTGCAACAAGTTGTAGCTCGGTTATTTCATGTGCAAAGTAATCAAGAGATTGAGTTACCTCAAAACTTGTCTGTTATTCATATAGGCAAGCCTAATGACCGTATTCCTCCAGATATTGATGTAGCAGGTTTTCCTAATTCAGAAATTGTTTCACGGGTTCATGCAGATATCCGTGTTGAGGGAGATTCTCATTATATTGAAGATGTCGGTAGTTCTAATGGTACTTACATTAATAATCTACCGCTGTTACCAGGCAATAGACATCGCTTACGCCCAGGCGATCGCATTAGTTTGGGTAAGGGAGATTTGGTGACTTTCTTATTTCAACTGTCCTAGTAGGATAATTCGTAATTGATGATTCGTAATTCGTAATTCATAATGGTTAATTATCTATTACGGGTTACGAATTATATTATTAGGGATGTTGTGATGAAAGATACAAATAATCATCAGCCTGTTTTCGGTTCAGAAGTTCCCCCACAGATGGAGAAGATGGGGTTAAATTGGCTAGTAGGGGCGGCGGTAGTTACTGCTGTTCTCTGGCAATTTCCCGCAGGTGATTATATTTTATACCCTTTTACTATCTTGGCTACTTGGTTTCATGAAATGGGACATGGTTTGATGGCTTTGATGTTGGGGGGAGATTTTCAGAAGTTAATGATTTTTAGCAATGGTTCTGGTGTAGCTAGTTATACTATGAGATCAACCTTTGGTGCAATTGGTCCGGCTTTAGTGGCGGCCGCTGGTCCAATGGGGCCACCTATTGCGGGGGCGGCTTTAATTTTGGCTTCTCGGAGTTTTAAAACTGCGGCTTTGAGTTTGAAAATTTTGGGTGGTTTTTTGTTATTTTCGGCTTTGGTTTGGGTGCGTTCTGGGTTTGGTTTAATTGCTGTTCCTTTGTTGGGTTTGGCTATTTTGGCGGTAGCTTTGAGGACTTCCCGTTGGGTACAGGGTTTTGTGATTCAGTTTTTGGGGGTACAGGCTTGTGTGAGTACCTATCATCAATTAAATTATTTGTTTAGTTATAGGGCTGGTTCTTTGGGACTTTCTGATACGGCACAAATGCAGAGATATTTATTTTTACCTTATTGGTTTTGGGGTGCTTTGATGGCTATTCTGTCTTTGGTGATTTTAGTACAAAGTTTGCGGGTTGCTTATCGTTCTTAAATGATGGAAACGCATCTGAATTTTATAATTCTAAAATGCTTAAATTTTGTGGGGTGGGCATTTTGCCTACCAGTTTTAATTCATTGTTTTTTACTATGAAAATCAGTTAAAAAAAGCATAAATAATTTTCTGATTTTTCTTAATTATTGATTCGTATTTTTCTAATGTTTGGATTAAATTTTGTTGTTTATCAAAACTTGTTTCTCCCTGTAATTGATAGTTAAAATTGCTCGTAAATAATAAAGCTGATTGCGGGGATTGTTCAGGAATTTGTAATCTGGCTTCACTCACGTTAAGATTTAATTGACAATCATCTAAAGTGTAGTAGTAATTAACACTAGCTCTCATTGGTTCTTTACTTGCTTTGTACCAAATACCAGGTTTTAACAATTTTTCGGTGATATAACGACGTGCTAAATCTTCATCTTTACTGACAACTACTAAATGATTGGTGTTAAAACCAAGAGCTTGATAATTAGCTTTATTTAAAGATGTAATAAATTGACAAGTCAGATGAGGAACTTTTGGTGGTTCTTGTTTTACTACAGCTTCGGTAAAAATGATGCGATTATTTTCAGCATTTATTCTAATCTTATTAGTGAAATTTATTTGAGTTTGAAAATTATTGATCACGGGGTTAGTAGCTAATTCCCAATCATCGGGAATAATACCACTGTATTTTAAAAAGTCTACATTAATTGTATCTGGTCGGAAATTGGGAATCACTAAAATTATGGATATTTCAATTAAATCCAATGATAGGGTAGAAGTTGGTGATTTTTCCTGGTTTTTTGTTTCTGGTTGATTCATTTTTAAGATGGTAAACTGATTTTATAAGTATTTTTACAATGCTGGCGCGATCGCCATTCTTTCATCTCCAAAAAAGCGATAGCTATTAAATAGCTGAATTGCATAAGATTCAAATAGCCGCAAACTCGGTAAATTTACGTTTGTATGGAGCTTTAAATGCTAAAACTATATCTTGTTTAGGAACTCCAGCTTCTACTAATTCATTAGCAATTCCGATTTCCGTTCCATCGCGTTCAATCCAAATTTTACCATCTTTAACTTCTATATAAATAATACATCCAAATATTCGCGTTAAATCTTGCCAACCAAGATTAAGAACTTGATATCTATCACGCTCTGTATCAAATATTAATTTAACTTCTGTCTGACTATGAGAGCTATTTTTTACATGATTTTCCAGAATTTTTTGGACTATTTCTTTGTAATTTAGTCTCTCCATATCAAAATCTCCTCTTGTTCTGGGTTAAAAATTAGTAATTTTAGTTCATACTCAGTAATTATTCTCTGAATAAATCTTCGACTAAAAAACTCATTATAAACATCTACCGGAATTGCTAAATACAACATCCGATCAGGTTCAGTCAATCTCAAAGCTGAACGATAATTGAGACATTGACCAAGTGCTAGGTGAAATTCAGTCACCTCTGATGCTCCTAAAAATGATTTTATCTCTACTGCTATTTTTTTACCAGTTTTTTCAGCCGCTAAAATTCTCTCTGCTGTTAAATCTATGTAAAAATCAATATCTTCAACTTGAATAAATAGATGCTCGTCCGTAATGTTCCATCCATCTTTTACTAAGGCTGTTTTAACTGTTGTATGAAATAAATCTTTAGCTGGCATACATAAATTAATTTTATTTAATCACTACTTATACCATAATGTAAAGGCGATACCTTCGGTGCGCTTCGCTAACGTCTTTCCACATTCCCAAAAAAAAGCGATACCTTCGGTTCGCTTCGCTACGCCCCTCCAAATTCTCAAACAGCGATCGCATTAGTTAATTGATAATTGTTGCAGGGTACTGCGAAGTTTAGGATGGCAATTTGATGAGAGGTTGAGTAATCATTTTTCTGTTTTTAGCTACCTGTTTTTTCTTTAAATCTTGACAAATTTCGTGCAAATCATAATTAAAAGATTTAGCGTGTTCTTCTCGAATTTTGTAAATTTCTTCTAATACTTCATCTTTCCATATAGTTAATCTCCCATAAGTTCATAAGGTGTACAAATTGTTGGTAGTTCATATCCAGACTGAATACTAATTTGTGAGAGTTTTTTCTGGATTTGTGCATTGGCAATATGTTTACAGTTCCATGTTAACAAATAATCTACTTGATAAACAGTGGCTAAGGCAATATGCAAGGCATCATCAGACGCTTTAGGAGGAAGATTGCTTTTGATCAGAAATTGCTGGGCTAATTCTTCCACTGCTTCATTGATGGCTAATAATGGTAATTCACTTATTAGCTCTAGTCTCTTAGTAGCTATTACGGAACAACTTGAAAAATACCAAATTGACGAAAATGATAATCAAATGAAAATGCTTGCATAATTCCCAACTTTTCCATTACTACTTTGCTACTACAATCTGTGAAACTCCATTCTTTATCAGAATAGTCACGAAAAATTTGCCAAGTTAGGCGAATATCTTCTTCTGTTAAATAATATATAGTTGTTAATTTACTTGAGAAGAAAGCTTCACCTAAAATAATTGCTCTTTTGCTTTCTCCTCTTGCTCTTAATAAAGTCAATGTTTCATCAATTACATAATCAGTTGTTACTAAAGAATCTGTGTTATTAGTTAACCATAAGATAGCACTTTGATGGTCAGAATCTGAAGGAACAACACTAGCAAACCAAGCACCCGTATCCACAAAAATCATAGATTATTGACAATATAAAACTTGATCGTGATCTTTACCATCAAAGGTATCGGTTTTTCCCTCTAAAGGAAGTTCAGCAATCTCTAGTAAAATGTCTAATGGTTTTTTTGGCTGAGAATGAGATTCTAGAGGAATGATAATTACTTGTACTTTACTTCCTTCTGCTAGTGTTATCGGTTGTGATAATCTCAATGTTCCTTGTTCATAAATGGCTTCTACTGGCATAGAATTTATCCTAGAATTTGATTATTTGAATTATAGCACCATCTCCCAAATCCAATTCTCTCCAAACAGTGAACTGACAAGTCCTTGCTTGCGCTATCGCATTCCCACATCTCCCCAAACAGCGAACTGCTTGCAGCAGCGCTGGCTCTATCGCACCTCCACATCCCCAAAAAGCGATCGCTAAAGGCGATACCTACTATTATCTGAATAGCAAAGCATCCCATGAGAGATACGGTAATATTTAAAACTTAGGTAATAAATCTGCTTGTTTACAAATTGCATTTGCCGTAATCCGATCAATTGTGCGATGTCTTTTGACAGGAATAGTTTTTAGATCATTAGTATAAATCGAATGATTTCCACCTTCCCGTAATAAATAATATCCGTTTTCTTCTAAATATTTAATTAAATCTTTTCGTTTTACTGACATAATCAAACTTCTACTGGAATTTGTTCAAGTAAAGAGCTTCCTGTGGGAATTTCTTTATTTTGTTGACGATAAGCAATGATCATTTCTTTGAGAGCATCTTGTAACATAACTCTACATTCTTCTAAGGTTTCTCCTTCAGTAAGAACTTCTTGCCATTCAATCAGTTGTCCCATATAGCCGCTATTAACTTTTGTATATTTGGCAGTGTATGTAGTTAGCATTATTTTGTTTTTGAAGATAATTACATATAGTCAATTATAAACCTATTTTTACCAAAAATTCAAGGTGTTAGCATTGCTAAACCCCTAAAAATCATTGATGGTAGATAAGCGATCGCATATACCCAAAAAGCGATACCTTCGGTGCGCTTCGCTACGCCCCCCACATCCCCTAAAAGCGATTCCTACGGAGCGCTTCGCTATCGCCCCTCACATCCCCAACAGCGAACTGCTTGCAGCAGCGCTGGCGCTATCGCCCTCTCACATTCCCAAACAGCGAACTGCTTGCAGCAGCGCTGGCGCTATCGCACTTCCCACATCCCCAAAAGCGAACTGCTTGCAGCAGCGCTGGCGCTATCGCCCTTCCACATCCTCAAAAAGCGATCGCTATTTTAGATTCATTGTATTTTGCTATTCAAATCAATTAAAAAAAGCATAAATGATTTTCTGATTTTTCTTAATAATTAATTCCCAATTTTCCAAAGTTTGTAATAGATGTTTCTGTCTATCTAAACTGGTTTCACCTTGTAAATCATAATGAAAATTACTTGTAAATAAAATTGCTGGTTGTACAGGTTGTTTAGGAATTTGAAAAGTTGCTTCTGTAATATTCAAATCAAGTTTACATTCTTCCAAAGTATAAAAGTAATTAATACTAGCTTTAATAGGCGCTTTACTAGCTTTATACCATGCACCAGGTCTTAACCATTTTTCGGTGATATAGCGGCGAGCTATATCTTGATTGGGATTAAAAATAACTAAATGATTAGTATTAAAACCCAAAGCCAGATAATCAAATTGATTTAACTTTTGAATTAATTCACAAGTTATAGATGGAATTTTTGGTTTATCTTGTTTTTCTAAAACTTCAGATAAAATAATCCGATTATTTTCCGCATTAATTTTTACTTTATTCACAAAAGAAAATTTCACCTGAAAATTGTTAATTATCGGATGATCAGCTATTGCCCAATCATCAGGAATAATCTCATTATATTTGAGAAAATCTAAGTTGATAGTATGGGGAATGAAATTAGGGATAATTAAAACCGTAGATAATTCTATTAAATCCAATGATAGGGTAGAAGTTGGTGATTTTTCCTGGTTTTTTGTTTCTGGTTGATTCATTTTTAAGATGGTAAACAGATTTGATAATTGTGAGAAAGTTATACAGATTTTAGAGGATGTTTGAAAAGTATCAGAATTAGTAGAAATCCCTCCAACCCCCCTTAATCGCATACGAAAAATTTGTCAAACAACCTTTAATAATCAAATTAAATTACATCTTCAACAATACCGTTGAGGATATTCTTCCCAGAGTTTTTTGTAGAATTAACAGGGTCTTGATTGCCAGTTAAAGTTTCTTCTAAAGCTGTTTTAGTGAATGTTCCAAATATCTGAGGTAGTACGCTACCTCTCGGAGTTACACTCTTAACTATATTCTTAACACTTGATGAAGTTCCCGATGTAATTGCATCTGTCAAAGATTTACTGAAAATTTTATTTGTGTCAAATGAATCTCGTCGGCCTATATAAATATCATAGGCTTGTTCAACAGTTTCTGAAGCAGCACCACTAGCTACACCTCCAACAACAGGATTAGAGAAGAGTAAACCAACACCTGTACCAATAGCTCCTGATAAAAAACCTTTGATAAAAGCCTCTTCTGGACAATCAGAAAATAATGCTTCTGTTGCGCCATTTATAACACCACCTAGAACTATGAGGAGAATAAATGGAGATTCCCCTGTAGGATCAGATAGGCGAATAGGATCGTTAAAAACATACCTATATAAATTCGCATCCCCACCATCAAAACCAATCGGATCTTCACTCAAAAATCTTCCTGTAGCTTGGTCATAATACCGCGCTCTGTAATAATAAAGCCCAATCTCCTGATCAAACTCTCTTCCCGTAAACAGATAACGAGTATCAACAGCAGGGTTACTTTCAGAAATTACCTGACCAAAGGAATCATAAACAACATGATTCACCACCGCACCGCTATTATTCACCAAATCTCGAACCGTTCCCAAATGGTCTGTTAAATGCCATTCCACATTACCACCACTTTCCTGCGCCAAAACCTGATCAACACCCGCACCATGCAGATAGCGTGTATCTAAAACAGGCTGATTTCCACGAGCACCATCACTATCCACAAACTCCAAGAGTACATCCTGTCCATCATAAATAAACTGTGTCACCACTGAGGAAGTTGTATCTTGAGGGTTGGTATCTACAGATTTAGCAATGCGGCGGTTGAAAGCATCATAGGTGAACTCAACCCGTTGCGTCTCGTTACCTTCAGCATCCTTATCAACAATAGCTACCAAGCGGTTACGATAATCCCAGGTCAACTCTTGCACCTTACCAGTAGTAATTTCTGTCTGCTTGGTTAAATTCCCTTCATTGTCGTACTCGTAATTATATGTACCATCTGACAGTAAGCGGTTGCCTTCACCTGTTACATAGCCATTACCGTGAATACTAGAAGTGATTCGGTTGCCATTTGCATCGTAGGTGTAAGTTTCATCTGGGTTGTTAGCATTACTGTGGTTAGCACCCGTTAACTGATCGCGGTTATCGTAGGTATAATCTGTTGTTCCATCAATATCAGTAATCTCAGTAATTCGACTTGCTGCATCATAAACATAGTTGTAGAAAGCCACATTATTTGTACCGTTACTGTGGTTTAAATTCGTGAGACGATTGAGAGAATCATAGGTGTAGTTTGTGCCATTGACTAACTGAGTTCCTGTGAGGTTAGCATAGCGATTAATTGAGGTATATTGTCCCAGGGAATTGTAAGCAAAATCAACTCTTTTATCGCTGATATTATTGCCAGATTGAGTGAGTTGAGTGAGGCGATTTAAAGCATCATAAGTGTAGGAGTTATTGCCACCTGCAATATTATTAATGGTGTCAACAAGTGAGAGAACATTACCTACTTTATCGTAGCTGTAGTTAAGAACAACATTGGAAAAACCAGGAGTACCAGCATTATTTACAGACAATAAACGATCTCTATTGTCATAATTAAATGCTGAGGAACTAAATTTATCATTAACCGCAATTTGGTTACTAGCTTTATCGTAGCTGTAATTAATTACTTGGTCAGTTCCTACCCATCTTTCCTGAGTCAGACGATTGATGTCATCATATTTAAACTCAGTCTGGCGATCATTGCGATCAATTTTTGCAATCAAATTATCAACTGGATCATATTCATATTGAGTAACTTTTTCTAGGGGGTCTGTTTCACTAATCAGACGATTTCTGGCATCATAAACAAAGGTAGTTTGATTATTTACAGGGTCAACAACAGAAGTGAGATTATTATTCAGATCATAAGTAAATTTAGTAATCCCATTATCAGGAGCAATTGTCTCAATTAAACGATTTCGCGCATCATATCTATTCTCAGTTTCATTTCCTAAAGGATCAACCACTGAAAGCAAATTACCCAAACCATCATAACTATAGTTAGTCTTTTGGTTGAGTTGGTCAATATTTTCAATTAACCTATTCAATTCATCGTAGGTATTTTGATTCACATTACCTACAGCATCGGTAGTTAATATTAAATTACCATCAGCATCATAGCTATAAGTAGTAATCGGAGAAGTTAAAGGACCATTTCCATCAGGATCAGCTTCAATAATTTTCACTAACCGATTCAGTGCATCATATTCAAACGCAGTGCGATTACTATTTTCATCAATAATTGCAATTTGATTACCTGCTAAATCATATTCAAATTGTCGAATAGCTTGTTCTGTTGTACCTTTAGCAAAAGTAATTTCTTTTAAGTTGCCAAAATTATCATAATCATAATCAGTAATTCGACCTAAAGGATCAGTAATTAAATCCACTAATCCTTGTGATGTATAGGTAAATTGGGTAACAATATCATCTCCACCACCAAAATCACCAATCACTTCAATTGTTGAGAGAATATTACCATTACTGGAATCAATTTCAAAGACGGTTTGATTACCTAATTCATCTCTAATGCTAGTTATCTGATTGAAGATTGGATCATAACTAAATAGTTTTGGTATGTTGAGAAAATCTCGAACACTCAGAATATTACCATCCTGATCATAGGTAAATTGAGTAATATTATCTCTTGCATCAGTGAAGACGGTAATCAGATTATCATGATTACGTTCTAATGTTGGTAATTTACCAATTGCATCGGTGACAGAAACCGCTTGACCTGCTTGATCTAAAGTGTAGGTAATCGCATTACCATTAGCATCTATATAGGTTGATTCTACAGCACCTAATTGGAAAGCAACAGGAGCATTGATAGGATCAATTGTTGCATTAGTTTGATATAAACCTTGAGTTTGTACAGGATCAAAATCTAGTGCTTTTCCATCTTTAGTAATAGCACGATCCGCCCTTCCTGCAAAATCATAAAACATTTGCTCCCGATTACCATTTTTATCAATTTCAGCAGTGATATGATAATCTGCGTCATATTCCCAAGTACGTTGAGAATTATCAGGATCAGTAATACTCAGAAGATTTCCGTTAGCATCATATTCTAATTGAGTAGTACGTCCTGCTGGATCAGTAATAGTTGTGACTTTACCATTGGTATAGTTAAAGGTAGTTTCTAATCCAACAGGATCAATAATACTGATGAGTTGTTCTGACTGATTATAAATAAATTGAGTTTGATTACCGTTTCTATCTTCAATGAGATTTAATTTATTTGCTGCATTGAAGGTGTAAACTGTTTGATCTTTTAAGGTACGTCGGAATGTACCATCTTGGAGTTTTTCTAAGGTTGAGAAGTCTCCTGGAGGTGCATCATAAGTATTTTGATTAGTTAATTTAGTAAATAGTAATTCACTACCATCACCATCAATTAATAATACTGAATCGTCTTCATTTTCAATTAATTCTTGTAATCCTGCTAATCCCCAACCATTACCAAAAGCACTACCAATACTATTTACATGAAGGAATGTACCTTGATTAATATTTCTTGCACCATTGAATGTATTACCATCAAAGTAATAAATTCCTGAGCTTAATTCGTAGTTATATAAACCTGATGCAAATGAACGTAAATCTGCTTGTAAAGCTGCATCTATTTTCCCACCAGTGTTAGGAATTGTCCAGAAGTGTTCACCACCATCAAATCCATATTGTCCTCCAGCAAAACCTGGTACTTGAATTTGAGTATCACCTTGACTTACAGTTAATTCTGCGACTAAACGAAGATTAGGATCAGCAATTATATTATTATAATCAAAGTGTAAAATTGGTCGAGAATCTGCTCTCACAGAATCGTATGTTAAGGTAAATCGTCTTTCTTGACCTAATGATTGATAAGTAGATAATTCATGGGTTTCAATCACTGCACCTGAATGTAATTCTACTTCCGATGTTCCTTTTACTGTTGCTTTACAGTCTTGACATTCATTACTTTCATTACGAGCATTTTGATTAGGATCGCCATTTTCACTGATCCAAAAACCTAAAGGAGAAAGAGGTACTGCGGAAACTGGTCCAATATTGATCCCAGGACGACCTATCAGATTAAGGGTAACTTCATCTCCTTGATCATTATCAAATTCAGTGCTAGTAATAATCCTAGAAAATATATTGTCCCGATCTAATAATTCGGCTTGGAATAGTCTTGTATCACCAACTCCACTATTAAAAAATCCTACGTTTCTTACACTAAACTCAAAAGTTCCACCTCCATAGGAACTTTCTGGAATAGCGACAATTCTTGCACCAGAATTTAACCCACTAAATCCTTTAATTAAGATGCTCCGTGCTTCTTCATTTGGATCTGTAAAGGTTACTTGCATTGTTGTAATTTGTCCGACATTTATTGTAGAAGGACCAACAAGTACAACATCAATATCAGCTTGTCCACTATTATCATTTTCTTCAGCATCAATAATCGTAACAGAAGCACTATTAGAACCTAAATCATAATTATCCCCATCGTTAAGGGTTAAAACAACATTTTCATTTGCTTCTGTAATTGTGTCATCAATGGGATTAAGGATAATTTCTGCTGAAGTTTCTCCCGCATTAATGGTGACAATTCCACTTAATGTATTATAATCAATTCCATTTTCTGCTGTGCCATTAATGAGATAACTAATTGTCAATGATGTATCAAGATTGCCGCCATTTCTAGTAACAGTAAATTTTCCAATATCATCGGTATTTAATGGTTCTGTTGCAGTAGAATCTGTAGCTTCAATACTGACAATTGCTGGTGTTTCTTCTGCGTCAATAATAGTTACGGTAGCACTATCAGCAGTATCACTAACATCATAATTAATTCCATCTACTAGAGTTAAAGTAACATTTTCAGTTCCTTCTGTAATCTGGTCATCAATGGGATTAATCGTTATTTGGGCTACATTTTGTCCTGCGGCAATAGTGATATTAGAACTTAAAAATGTATAATCAACTCCATTCGTTGCTGTACCTGAGATGATATAGTTAACTGTTAAATCTTCATCTAAATTTACGCCATTTCTGGAAATTGTAAACGTTCCTGTATCTGTAATGTTTAATGGTTCAGTTGCACTTGAATCAGTAGCTTCAATACTTACAATTGGTGTAATATCCTCAAAAATTGCAACCGTAGCAATATCAGCATCAACATCTAAGTCATAGTTTTCCGTATCTATCAATGATAAAGTAACAGTTTCACTAATTTCTACTAAGTTATCAGCAATAGGATCAATATTGATTATTGCTGTACTTTCTCCAGCTAAAATAGTTACACTTTCAGCTATATTTGTATAATCAATACCATTTTCTGCTGTACCAGAAATAGTGTAATTAACAGTTAAGTTTTCTGATAAATTACCACCCTCTCTGGAAATGGTGAAGATACCTGTGTCTGTAATATTTAGAGGTTCTCTAGAACTTGGATCTGTAGCAATAATACTAATAACTGGAATATTGTTTACAGGTAATAGTAAATTATCCAGGACATAATTACCCACACTTCTACCAGTTTCCAAACCTTCCAAATTAGCAGAATTAAAATGTATACCTCCATAAATTCTACTAATTCCCGCTTCATCTGCTGCATCTGTAAAATTATCAAATTCCCGATAAATTCCAGGAATACCTAAAGAATTAGTGGTAAAACTAACATTATTACCAAACAATTCTGTTAAAATTACATCCGCAGCACCGCTAAAGGTACTATGTCCAGATACATATTCTGGGAATGGGGGAGTATTTAATAAAGGTGTCCAATTAGCATCAGCTATTGTATCATCATTACCATCACTATCTGCATTTTGAATAGCGGTAATTGGTCGCCAGAAATTATAATGATATTTAGAATCCCAAGCCGCAATTCCCGCATCAGCTAAGGAAATATTCAATAATGCAAATACACGGGCATTTTCTACTAAGGAATTATCTGTTTCTGCGGCGACAGTTTGGGCGATTTGATTCCAATGTCCAGGAGGTGTAAATGTACCAGAACCATCAGCCCAGAATTTAGCAATTTCTGTTTGATCTGCTGTTCTAGTGCTACTATTAATACTACCTAAATCTTTAACTTGATTAAATTCTGTAGTATAATCAGCACTGTTTAAATCTGGTGGTCCATCAGCACGGAATTGATTTCCACTGGTTAAAGCAAATGGTGTAACTTCTCCCCAATGTGGTAATAAAGCAGGGGCAAAATTTGGTGCGGTTGGTTGCCATTCTCCGGGTTCTGTTCCCGGTGTATAAGTAACAGTATTATCCCAACCATCTGTACTTCTTAAAGTTAAAATATCATCAGCTACGATACGTCCAAATTCAACACCATTATCTTCTGCTGTACCATCAGTAATTTCTGCTAAGGAAGCAATTAACGCATTATCAAAATATTCTTGTTGTTCAGGATAAAGATTAATTAAAACTTGATGTGCTGCTGCTACTGCTGCTGCTTCTGCTGATGTTTCTGTTGGTGCTGTACCTGTGAAGTAATAGTTTTCGTAAGTTCCATCAATTGTATTGATAGCATCAAAAACCGCAGCTTGGGTAATTGCCATATTCCGAGAAGCTACTGGTGGTGCTGTCTTATCTTCATAAATGGCATTTAATAAAATCCCATTCCAATCCAATACTACATCACTATTATCCTGTTCAACTCGGTTAATAAATGTGGTAAATGTACTGCTATTTCCTGCGATATCTTCTGCATTGACTGTAAAGGAATTAGCACCTAATATTAATTCCACATTGTTAAAGACAAAATTACCTTCACTATCTGCGGTAATTGATGTTCCTGTATCCTGTAATATAACGGTGGTATTTGCTGTGGTTTTTCCGATGAGGTTAACAAGAGAAAATGTGGTTTTAGAATCACCAATTGGTGCAGAATCAAATAATGAATCTAACATCAACCCTGGTGTTTGTGGTGCTGTGGTATCTAGGGTAAATGCTAATGTTACTTCACTGGAAGCATTACCAAATTCATCTTCTGCTTTGAGAGTAATTTGATAATTTCCATCTGTTAATTCTCCAGCATTGATTTGATTTAAAAGAGTTTCATTTAAAGTGAAATTACCGTTCTGCAAACTTGATAGAATATCTACAAATTCACCATCATTTAACTTACCTTGGAAACTGGTGATATTACTACTATCGTTAATTGTTCCTGAAATTGTTGCATCAGAAGTAATGTTATCTGAATTAATTCCCGTGTTGTTTGTTAAACCGAAATTAATTACTGGTGCTGTAGTATCTATTGTGGTTTGATTTATTGTTACAGTTTGGGTATTTTCTGTACTATTTCCTGCTACATCAATTGCAGTTAAAATCAGACGTTGCTGTCCTGATAAACCTGTTAAATTCAGTTCAATATCAAATTCACCTGCTGCATTAATGGGAATATTAATTTCACTTCCATTACCAAAACGATAAGTTAATTGACTAATATTTGAACCTGTTTCATTGACACTTCCTTGTAATCTTGCACCATTGGTAATTTGTGCATTATCTTGAGGATTGGTAATATTAATTTGTGGTGCTGTGGTATCAATGGTAATTTCTAAACCTGCACTATCACTAATATTTCCTGCTGCATCAATACTATTAAAGATTAAATTGTTAACTCCATTGCTAAAAGCTGTTGTCGGTGTAACTTCCCAAACTCCATTAACAGCAATTGCTTGTCCTAATTGTGTTTCTCCAGCAAATAATCTAATTGTTGTTCCACTTTCACCTTCACCAATAAAAGTAGGAGTGCTATCATTAGTAATTAAATCACTGTCATTTTGAATTGCTAACTGATTAGGTGCTTCTGGGTTAGTGGTATCTAAGGTAAATTCTAAATTAAATTCTTGAGAAAGATTACCAAATCTATCCTCAGCTTGTAAAATTATTTGATAACTGCCATCCGGTAATTGTCCACCGTTAATTTCTGCGAGTTTATCTGTATCTAAATCAAAACTACCATCAGGATTTAATTCTGATAAAATATCAACTAAGTTACCATTATTTATCTTAGCTTGAAAGGTAACAATATCACTAGCATCACTCAATTGACCAGCAATTCTCGCATTATTGGTAATACTATCCGCATTACTTAAACCTGTATCATCAAGTAAGGAAGCGGTAATTTCTGGTGCTGTTAAATCAAGATTATTTGTTTGTGATGCAAAGGTAATAATTTCCTGTCCTAATGGGGTATTTATCCAATCTCTGTTAGGATTAATTACTTGATTTAAAGCTGTTACACTACCTGTTACACCTTGAATTTGAAAGATAATATCATTATAATCATTGTCTGTTCTAATATCTGCTCGTAAATCTTCCCAACCAAAAGTTCCTAATACTAATTGTCCTAATTGTACAGCACTGCTGGGGTTAGCTTCAGCAATAGAAAATAATGGTCTTTTGTTTCCACTAATGTTAGGATTGTTAACTATTTCTTGAATTTTTCCTTGGGGAACTAACATCATTGCTACTCTATCCCCAGGATTGAAATTATATGTTGTTACTCCTAAATAATCACCTTGGTTTTTGTTACTTTCCCCTAATTCTCCACTAAATCTTGCACCTTCACTGGGATCTCTAATTACTATATATCCTAAATTAGAATTGCTTAATACTCGATTTGCAGCTTCTTTTATATATTCTACAGAACCGGGTGTTAAGTTCTCCATTCCTTCTAAGCTGAATATCCCCATTTCGCTGGTAAAACTACCTGCATCAGCTAGGAAGTTTATGGATATTTCTCCTGTATTATTAACGGTAAATTCTCCAGGATTTTCAGAATATTCTACGTTAATATTTTGGTTATTAATATTTATTTGTCCATGATCATTTTCTGATTTTAATGCTGATATCTCTCCCGGTGTTAATAATACTCCTGATACTAATTTTGCAAATAATTCTCCTTCATCTCCCGGTGAGTCAATATCATTTAATTGGGAGTCTATAAAATGTCCTGTTTCTTCTACAAGTGTATTAATAGCTAGTTGAAAGTATTCTTGATTTACTATTTCTTTTGCTATGTAAATTGTGTTTGTATCTTCTGCAAATGCTCCATTATTTCCGTTTAATTGTTCCCGTGAGACAATTTCAATAATAGGAGCTATGTTTCCTGTGATCAGATTATTTAAAAGATTGTATGCTGTTTGTGTATCTGTATGTTCAGTAAAAGCAAGTTGGATATTTTCTGCAAAATCTGGAGATGCTAGAAACTGATTTAATGCGTTTTGAGTTGTAGGAAGTATTTGTTGAGATAGATAATTTTGGGATATCGCACTTATTTCATTCCGACTATCGTTTGCATAATCGGAATCTTGATAGATGCTGTCCATAGTAATTATTCTCTAGATGTGTAATAGGTTATTAGCTAGGCTAAAAAGTCCAATTCACGAATGCTATTGATGTCGGTAATTTATACCTTTGTTTGAGAATACACTAACTTTGCTTATACAGGCAAGATAAAAGATATAAACTTTTATACTAATTTATTAATTTCTATGAAAATAGAATACGTAATGTATCAAAAAAATGTAGGGGCAAACCCCCTGTGGTTGCCCAAAATATCGGGGTACGTACAGGGGTGCTACCCCTACATAATTGTTAATTGGAATATTTCCGGGGTAGGCACGGGGGCGCTACCCCTACATAATTGTTAATTGGAAT
>RDXV01000071.1 GCA_004292695.1 Nostocales cyanobacterium
CTGTTGTGCATTTAATTTGTATAATTATGGCGGGCAAGATGCCCACCCCACAAGACTTAACTATTTTAGGATTATAAACTTTAGGTGCGTAACAGCTTATCTTCTATTTCTTGAAGACGTTGTTGTGATACATAGTCAAATTGATCAGCTAGAGGTTTGAGTTTATGATCAAATAAGTTGGATATTTCTTGACTACCTTCTTGAATTACGTCTTTTGCTGCACGCTCAAATTTTTTAACTACACCCCCAAACAACCATCCAATCATTTTTTTACATCCTTTCAGAACAAATTTTAATTAATATTATTTCAATATCATAAAAATAACACTGAAATTACTAAGTATATAATGAGGTTACAAAAAATTTACAAAAAATTATGATGTGAGTATAAACATTAATTGAATTTTTAATTTACTTTTTTGTTATTTCGGTTAACAAAATTAATAATGATATTATACAACACCTAATCCGTAGGTAGCGATCGCCCAGTACCTACTCAATAGTTACCAGTAAAAAAACAACTGACCACCACAGCACAAATTAGTTTACACTGTATAAAGTGAAAGATTAAGAAATATTAAAGTTTACAAGTACAGTCATGCAGTGTATCATAAATCGCCGCGCTCAGTTTTCAGCTACTCATCGGTATTGGTTGCCAGAATTGAGTGAAACCGAGAACCTAGAAAAGTTTGGTCCTTTCTCGAAATTCCCCGGTCAAGGTCATAACTATGTATTATTTATTTCCATGTCTGGTGAACTGGATGAGTATGGAATGGTGTTAAACCTTTCTGATGTGAAACACACCATCAAAAATGAAGCTACCGGTCAATTAGATTATTCTTATTTGAATGATGTGTGGCCGGAATTTAAAGAAACTCTCCCCACCACAGAAAATATTGCAAAAGTCATCTGGGAAAGGTTAACACCTCATTTACCAATCGTTAAGGTGCAGTTGTTAGAACATTCCCAGATGTGGGCAGAATATCAAGGAGAAGGGGAAAAAGTCTCTTTAACTGTCAGGAGTCATTTTAGCGCTGCCCATCGTTTAGCGCCTAACCTAAGTGCAGAGAAATATGGTAAATGTACCCGCACTCACGGCCATAACTATCATTTAGAAGTGACTGTAGAAGGGGAAATGGACTCACGCACGGGAATGATCGTAGATGTTCAATCTTTAAATAAAGTGATTGAAGATCATATTTTGGAATTATTTGATCACTCCTGCATTAATGAAGATATCCCTTATTTTGCAGAATCACAAATAGTTCCCACCACTGAAAATATCTCCCGTTACATGAGTGATTTACTACAATCTCCGATTCAGAAATTGGGAGTAAAATTATCCCAGGTGAAATTATTTGAAAGTGAAAAATTGTGGGTAGAATACAAAGGAAATGGAGCAGAAACATTTTTCAATGTTGCTACTGATTTTAGTGCAGCGCACAGATTAGCTCATCCTGATTTGAGTTTAGAGAAAAATAAACAAATTTACGGTAAATGCGCTCGCATTAATGGACATGGACATAATTATCATTTAGAAGTCACTGTGAAAGGGGAAATTGATCCAATTACAGGAATGGGAGTTGATTTAGGTGGTTTAAATCAAATCATTCAAGATTATGTAATTGAACCAATGGATCATGGTTTTTTAAATAAAAATGTTCCGCATTTTGCCCAAGTTGTCCCCACAGCAGAAAACATTGCATTTTATATTGGTGATATTTTGCGATCGCCTATTGAACAACTAGGAGCAGAACTTTACAAAATCAAACTTGTAGAAAGTCCTAATAACTCCTGTGAAATTTACGCTGCTGACTTAGATAATAACTCTGTCAATAAAACAGTGAAACAACCAGAATTAGCAGCAGTTTAAGTTAAAGAGATCACCCGACTGGGAATGAATTCCCAGTCTCATAAAAAAAGTCATCTAAAGATGACTAAAATAAATACAAAATTCATACATTATCTACTATTTACTGACTTGAGCAATTACAGTCCGATGACGGGGACTATTTACAGTAATATTAGGTTTTTTAAACCCACATTCAATTAATACTTGCTCAATGTCTAAAGTGAAATATTCATCTAAATAAGGTTCGGTACTTTTGAGCAAAGTAAATACATAAGTGGGCATTTTTTTGTAAATTTCTGATTGAGGATTCATGTCCATAATTGCTAAATGACCACCTGGACGTAAAACCCTTTTTGCTTCTGTAAAAATATTTTTAGTTGCAGATTGGGGTAATTCATGACACATTAAAAAGATAGAAACTAAATCAAAAGAATTATCAGCTAATCCTGTAGATTCAGCTTGAGCATGAACCCAATTAATATTACAATTAATATTACTTTTATGATTTTGACGTTGTTGAGAACGATAATTAGCAACTGCTAAGAAATAGGGAGATAAATCTAAACCTGTAATTTTTGCTTGGGGGTAAATTTCCTGTAAAGCAAAGGTACTCATACCCACACTACAACCTAAATCTAAAATATTTTGTGGTGATTGAGAAAGATAATTTTTAAGAATATTGTGATAACTTTCTCTGAGTTTAGCATCACCATCTGCTTGGAAATCTTGCCAAATTTTAGCGTGAACTGCGTAAGCAGCCGGTTCTACCTCAAAGGCAGCTTGCCAACTTAAATTACCTGATTCATAAGCATGAAATGAGGTAGTATAATATTCTGGGTAAGTAATTTGAGGATTTTGGATTTGGGATAGATCATCTTCCCAATTTCTAGCTTGTAATTTCTCTACTTCTGCATACCAATTAACACCGATTTTTGCAGCCCTTTTAATCATCATTTGTCTAGCTCGGTGTTTAGCTAGATTAAATAAAGGCTGAATTGAGAGAATACCATTTACCAAACGAGAAGTAAAATCAGGAGTAGTTTTGATATTAGTAGTCATAGTTCTTTGTATCTGAGATCAGGTTTATTCTAACCTGATCTTAGTTCTAACTCAAGACTCCTGATCAAAGATTACTTACTAGGTTTTAAAGCTAGTAACATTTCCATTTGTACAGTAGATTTATCCGAACTGTTAACAGTAACACCAACACCATTAATAGAACTGATGATAGCGTCAACATCTGGGGGTAAAGGTTGATTAGCTGTGAATAAAGTTGGGATGAGTGAGCGACTATTAGTGATATCTAAATAGAAGTATCCACTGTTAGGTTTTTGTAGAGAAGAAGTGATTGTTTTAAAACTTTCACTTTGATCTAAAGTTTTACCTTTATTCTCTATGAGAGTTTGAGCTATTGGTGTTCCCAGAGCTATAAATACTGTATCTTCATCTAACCAACCATGTGCAAGTAAAGATCCTTGAAATGGTGCTTCCCATTCTGTAACACTTTTACCACCTACGGTTTTTTTGGTGATATTAAGTGATTGTTTTTTCGCTAAATCATCTAATTTAGTAAAGGTAGCTTCTGCGGTTTTGCGATCGCTCGTATCAAATAAAATTGCACCACCCATACCCACACTAGCTAATGAACCTTGGTTAGATTTTACTGCACCAAAGGCAAATTCACCATTCATCCAACTAAAAATATCTTTGTCTAAATCTAGATTGGCAAATTGTTTAATTGTTTGGCGTGCTTGTTCCACTCCTTGCTGAATCTCTGCAATATCTTTTGACTGCTTGAGAAAACTTTGCCAGCTATTATTAATGTTTTGTCCCGTTACTAAAGCAACCGTATCAATGGGAAATTGAGAAATAATTTGACCTGGACTACTTTGATATTCAAATTGGTTTATTTGAGGATCTATTTTCGCTATGGTTTTAAACCGTACTCCACCTTCATCAACACCAACACCTGCTACCATTGATTTTACTTGTTTGAGTTGCTTGAGAGTTTCTGGTGGTAGTTGTCCACCGGGAGCGTTGGAACTCGCTAATTTGGCTATAGTATCGCCATAGTCAGGAATGTAAATCTGCGCTAAGGTGTTTTTCATATCTACACCTTGAGTTAAAAGATTGCTTGCACCCTCTTTTTTAGCAAAAGAAGATTCTCCTTTATAGGTGTCTATCGCTCTTTCTACGGCTTTTTGTTCAGGTGCTAACAATATATGAGTGTTGTTTAAAACTGTAGCGTAGGTAGATTGTGTAGTACCTTTACTAGCGATAATTTTCTGACCTTTGTAGTCTATTTCTTGAATTTGTGAATTTTTCTGTTCTTTTAATTTGTTGGCAAAATTCAAAGCACCTATTTTATCTTTGATACCTACCACCAGTAATATATTGGGTTCTGGTTGTGTTGGTGCTGGTGTGTTTTCTGGAGTAGTTCCAGTATTACCCGCAGGTAACACAGCAACCATTACACCACCGATCCAAGGTTTGATATCTGTGTCATAAGTAATATTACTATCAGCAAATAAACCTTTCTGAAAATCTTGTGCTGCTTTTGCGATCAAATCTTGGGCTGGTTTTGTACCAAATTGTTGTAACTTACTCCAAGATGCAGCATCGGTGTTAACGTAGGTTGCCATCAGCGCATCCCCAGGTACTACCTCAGCACTGCTGATTGGTGTTAAACTCCCACTAGGGGATTTTAAATAAAAGTAAGCACCTATACCCCCAGCAACCACGATGGCCGCGCTAATGGCGGGTACTAGCAACTTAGATTTATGAGATTTATTATCAGATTTGTCAGATATGGCGTTAGACATGATGATCCTTGTTTGTGAAAGAAATTAGAGGCAATTAATCAATTAATATTGACACCTGACTAAGTAAACATGACTACAGATATAAAGTTAATATTTTTACAAACTACAAATTGGCTAGTAACTCTAAACAAGACTTCACTTCCGTCTAGTGAAAATCCGTAAATGATTTTTTCAATTAATATCTAACCATCAGTAAGTGTGTGCAAATAGATTACTACCTTTGTATCAAGGTAAAAACCAGGAACTGATGAGATATTTTACAGTTTGTTACAAATTCTGATGTTTCTTGGTTGTAATTTGTTCTCAGTCATGAAAATTATTGGTAATATTTGTACTCAAAGGAAATAGATGACCTCAAAGTATTCTATAAAGTATTCTATGAAAAAGCTGTGTGATACTAGATACTTTGTTTTCAATCATGCTCACAATAAAATCTAGAAGCATATCGCACAGATGTAAACTAGGGATTACAATGAGGAAATTGATGTAAATAATTACAATCAAGACAAAATCCTGATCAAATGATATTTTGATTGGGGAGAGGCATCTACGACCGCTATTTTTGTGTAAGTTTCAGGATTATAAGGTCAGTAATAATCAATGTCGCATTTTTATTTTGATACAGAAAATACAAAACACAAATCTTTTGAATTACCAGGAGCAAAACCCCATTATAATCCCGATAAACCGGGACAGGTAGAGCATATTTTCCTGGATTTGAATTTGGATATTCCCCAGCAAAGTTACTATGGTAATTGTAGTATTCGTATCCTACCTATACGTAATAATATTGAAAGTTTGACGTTAAATGCTGTCAACTTGAATATTCAATCTGTGAAGGTGGACGATGTATCACAGGATTTTGAATATGATGGGGAAATACTAAATATTCACTTATCCCAACCGACAAAAATAGGTGAGAGATTATTACTGGCGATCGCCTATTCTGTGGAAAAACCCCAACGTGGTCTTTATTTTATCCAACCAGATAAACACTACCCCCACAAACCTACCCAAGTTTGGACTCAAGGAGAAGACGAAGATTCCCGTTATTGGTTTCCCTGTTTTGACTATCCAGGACAATTATCAACCTCAGAAATTCGAGTACGTGTACCTAAACCATTAATAGCCATTTCCAATGGTGAATTAATTGATACCGTAGATGATGGAGATTATAAAATCTACCATTGGTCACAACAACAAATTCATCCCACCTATTTAATGACCTTAGCAGTCGGTGATTTTGCGGAAATAAAGGATGAATGGCAAGGTAAACCTGTTACATATTATGCAGAAAGAGCTAGGGAAGCAGACGCTAAACGCAGCATGGGGAAAACACCCCGAATGATTGAGTTTTTAAGCGAAAAATACGGTTATTTATACCCTTTTCCCAAATATGCTCAGGTTTGTGTAGATGATTTCATTTTTGGAGGAATGGAAAACACCTCCACCACGTTGTTAACAGACCGATGTTTAATAGATGAAAGAGCATCCTTAGATAATCGTGGTACTGAAAGTTTAGTAGTGCATGAATTAGCACATCAATGGTTTGGGGATTTACTGGTAATTAAACATTGGTCCCATGCTTGGATTAAGGAAGGAATGGCTTCCTATTCTGAGGTAATGTGGACAGAACATGAATATGGATCTGATGCTGCTGCTTATTATCGTTTATCAGAAGCACGTAGTTATTTAAGTGAAGATCGTAGTCGTTATCGTCGGCCAATGGTAACTCATGTTTACCGAGAAGCGATTGAACTTTATGATCGTCATATTTATGAAAAAGGATCTTGTGTTTATCACATGATCCGGGCAGAATTGGGAGAGGAATTATTCTGGAAAGCTATTCAAACCTTTGTTAATGATTATGCCCATCAAACTGTAGAAACCATAGATTTATTGAGAGCGATTGAAAAAGCAACCGGTAGAAATTTAGCTTTCTTATTTGATCAATATGTCTATCGTGGTGGACATCCTGATTTTAAAGTTGCTTACTCTTGGGATGGAGACAGTAAGTTAGCAAAAGTCACAGTTACTCAAACCCAAGCAAGTGATGAAAAGGACTTATTTGATTTAAAAATTCCCATTGGTTTTGGTTACAAACAGCAAAATACAGATTTAAAGATTTTCACAGTTCGTATTAATGAACGGGAACAAAGTTTTTATTTCCCATTAACAGAAAAACCCGATTTTATGAGTTTTGATGTCGGTAATCATTACCTGAAAACTGTGGTTTTAGAATATCCAGTACCGGAATTAAAAGCACAGTTAGAATTTGATCCAAATCCCATTTCTCGTATCTATGCAGCAGAAGCATTAGCGAAAAAAGGTGGTTTAGAAATCGTTAAATGTTTATCCGCAGCTTTGGAAAATGATCCGTTTTGGGGTGTGCGGGTAGAAGTTGCCAGACAATTAACAGAAATTAAATTAGATCAAGTTTTTGATGGTTTAGTTTCTGGGTTAAAAGATGATAGTCCTTTTGTGAGACGTGCGGTAGTTGAATCATTATCAGAAATCAAAACCCACGCTAGTTATAAAGCAGTGAAGAAACTGGTACAAGAAGGGGACAAAAGCTATTATGTAGAAGCTACTGCTTGTCGGAGTTTGGGAACAATTGCTGCTGCCAATTTAGATGATAAACCCCATGAAGAGAAGGTAATTAAACTACTCAAATCTGTGTTAGAAGAAAGAGCAGGTTGGAATGAAGTAGTTAGAAGTGGTGCTATTGGTGGTTTATCAGAATTTAAGACTTCGGAAAACGCCTTAAATTTAATGTTGGAATACACTAAATTAGGTGTACCGCAAGCATTACGTTTATCTGCAATTCGCGCTTTGGGTAAAATTTCTGTAGGTCAAACTCCGGCTAATTTAGAAAGGATTTTAGACAGGTTAGCAGAAATAGCAAAAGAGACTTTCTTTTTAACTCAAGTAGCGGTAGTTGTTGCTTTAGGACAAATGGAAACTCCCAAAGCAATTGGTATTTTACAAAGTTTAGCTGATCAAACTCCTGATGGTAGAGCGAGACGTTATGCTGAGGAAGAAATTCAGAGAGTACAAAGGAATATTGGATCTGATAAAAGTTTGAAACAAATGCGGGAGGAATTGGATCAATTGAAAAAACAAAATCAGGAATTAAAGAGTCGGTTAGAAAATTTGGAGGCTAAGTCAAAGTAGGGATAATATAGATTAGCAACACCCAGATCCCCGACTTCTACGATCAATCTGTAATTTATTGGTAAGATAATAAAAGAAGTCGGGGATCTTATCACTCAACTCTAAGTATTAATCAGTATATTAATGTATTTTTTTTGCTCAAGATTAGTATAATTACTATTTATACTTATACGAAAATTGATACAATATATATAATCAAGGCTAAATCAAAAACTAAAGAAAGATAAATCATTGTTGAATGCTAAGATATATTCTGAGTCATATTTGCCGAGTTAGAAACTGAAATTTCAATTTATATTTATATAGATGTAGATAATTTTATATTGCGGTAAAAGTTTTGATCTATCAACCTTTACCGAAAATATGCTACAGCAGCTTTTTAATCACAAAAAATAGAGGTTATTAGACATAATGGACGCAATTTTTAAAGTGTGGGATATTATTTGGGATAATGATTTATTTCATTGGGCAAATGTTATAGTTCTTGGTGTAGCTGTAGGTTGGGAAATATTTACAGTTGTACAGTATTCAAAATATTCTAATCGAGATATAGAAGCACTTAAACATTTATCAGGTAAGAGATCAAAGATACAGGAAAGGGATTTATCTTCTTGGACTAATGAGCATTTAGAAACAAAAAACAATCAACCAATTAAAACCAACGGCCAATATAACATCAAACAATATCCAGAAATATTAACTCATTCTACGCGCAGTAATTTACGTTTTGTAGGTACATTGTGTACAGCTATTGGTGTATTAGGAACATTTTACGGTATTCAAGCAGGAATAGGAAATATACCCTTAAATGATCTCAATGATACACAATCTTTAATGAAAGGGGTATCGGGTTTATTAGACGGAATGAAAACCGCTTTTTCTACTTCTTTAATGGGATTAGGTTCAGGAAGTGTATTTACAATAGTTCTTTTTGTAACTGACTCCATTAGACAATCTAAATATGATAAAATTACTAGATACTTACATAATATTACCCTTCCTAAAAAAGACAATCGAGAAGATGCGTTTAAATAGAGCTTGGCAAGTTGCCAAATATACATTATATAAAATGCAATTTCCTAACAAAACTCATAAATCACAATTAGAGAAAAAAATCATGGTAGTAGGGAGAGGTGAAAATGATGCAAAACCAGGAGATTTACCAACAGATAGAAAAGTAGTATTTCGGATTCAGTTTAAAGGACAAGATTTGAGTAGTTTAAATCAAATAGATAAGCAAAAATAAATAAGTAAAACTAGATAATTCAAAAATTATGATTAACGAAAACTCCAACCTTAAAGAATTTACTATACCAGATCATCAACCACGCAGATTAATAGAGCTTGCTGCACAACAAGAACCAAGTAATATTAATCTTTCAATATTAGCATTGCAAGATAAAATAGCTCAAAATAGAGTTAAAGATATTAGTTTAATAGAATGGATATGGTGTATTGATAATGAAAAATTTTGGGAGGAAATACCAGAAATTGAAAGAAAACAATTATCTTTAAAAATTTGGCGTATATCCCAATCAAACAAATGGTTATATTCTACCTTAATTCGTCGTTTAGCTTGGTTTTATCATGGACAGCAAAATGTAATCACATCTAATTTAGTTGATGGTTTTCTTCTCTGGAGTAATTCAATTTCTGTACAGGATAATCTGGTTGTTAAAGTATTACTTGCATTGGGAGAAGATGAACCAAAAAACGCAATGGTAAAAATTATCTGTGAGCAGAATTTAACTCCTAATGAACTATTACTGAAAATCAATAATGCTTTACCTAATATTCCCATATTTAAAGATTATATTTTAGAAATAGCACCTTATTTTACAAAACAACTACATCCGGTTACTTTAGATAAAGTCAATTGGTTATTACGTTGTTTTGAACAAATGGAGGAAACAGAAGAAATCACATCTGTAGAATATATTTTAAATTATCTTCCTGCATCAATAGTTGGTAGATATCCAGAGTTAGTTAATTGGTTGAAAACTAATTATAACAATTCTAGCAAACAATCAAAATTATCAAGTCAAGCTAGACAGAAATTGAGAATTTGGATTGGTGCGGTTAATTATCAAGACTTTTATACTTTAGTGGATTTAATTATTAACCGAATTGGAATCACAGAAAGAGAAGAAAATCAATTAAGCAAACGTAAAGGGTTTTGGAATAATTACAGTAATAGTTTTACGAGGATAAAAATTTTACTACCTGTTAGATCTTATCAGATTATCAATCATGATTTAAGAGCAGATCAAGATGTGCAAAGACTACAATCAGATGGTAGCGATGAGACAGAAATATGTATTTTTGATTTAGGAGAAAATGGTTTTATTGTAGAATTTTTTAGAGGTAGAGGAAGCGAAACTAGGATTTTTCCTAAAAATGATTATATTAAAAGTGTTTTATTTGGTTCTCAACCATTATCAGTTAAAAGAATTAGAAAATTAGGAGGGGAAGCACATGATCATGCTTTAGCTTGGCAATGGTCTTGTGAAAAATTATTAAGAACAGATTATCAAATTTTCCCAAATGCAGGTACTAAAAACTTTATTGGATTACCACCAAAATATGGTAGATATGATGTTACATTTGGCTTACCACAACCAGATTATCATAAATTAATGGAACGTCAAAAGCAAGTAGAACAATGGAAACGAATAATTAATCAATTAGAATTAGAAGCAAAACAATCACCAGATTAATCAAAACTTACAAAAATAAAATATCTCTAAAAATATTATTTCTCTGTGAACTCTGCGTCTCTGCGGTTCGATTAAAAAACCTAACTTAAAAAATCACCATGACAGACATCTTTCAACAACCATCAATAGAACAATTAGTAAACGAAATTGTCGCATTAAATCATGCTTGTAAAGCAGCAGTAGAAATATTTGGAGAAGAAAATGAACTCGCTAAAAGTGCAAGAGACTTAAAAGGATGTTTACAAACAAGATTATTGCGTACCTATCCAAATCAAATTTATTTGAAAATAGATCAACAGAGTTCACAAGAAGCAGGGGAAGAAGTATATAGTTTGCGTTTAGTAACTCCCATTAATAACCGTAATAATGCAGAACATTTACCCGTGAGAGTTGCAAAAAAATTACTGTCTCAGGAAGAAATTAATAAATTGGAAAAACCTAACTAATCACTTTCTTGAGTTAAAAAAATTACCGATGAATCATAAATCATCTTCTTCTAATTCGGCTATTTTCATAATTGATTTTCAAGTTCCAATTTTTAAATCTTGATTTCTATGTACAGGAATAGAGATAATTTTACTCTCATCAGGTTTTTCATAAATATGATGACTGCCTGTAATTTTTTTGAGAATCCAGCCTTTTTGCTCAACAATTTTACATAGTTTCTTACCCGAAATTGATTTCATACTGCAATTTCAATCACTTGTGATATTGGATCTATTTTTTGGATTTCATTCGCTACTTCCAACCAACCTTGTATAGCATCTTGAAGGTTATTAATTAACTCTTCCATTGTGTCACCTTCTGTTATACAACCAGGAAGAGCGGGTACTTCAGCCCAATAACCCCCTTCCTCGGCAGGATGAATAATTGCTTTAAATTTCATTGTTTTTACATTTGTAGTTATTTACCTGAACGAATTTTAACAGATTAACTTCTAAAACTTTTTTCCCATCAACTAATCCATAGATGAGCGGATACTAAAGATACTTTATGTCATATTTGATACGAAACCTGACATTATTAATCATTAAGAAATAATAAAATACATTCACTGTGAGACAAAAGTTTGTACTTTTATAAAGTATAATTAAGGAAAAGATAAACTAATCTCAACATTCAGGATAGGTTGAGTTTATCTATAATTTCCATCAGAAACTACCAATCAACTAAACTTGACAAAACACTTGTTAGTTAGGTAGTGAACATACAAAATTGTTAAATTCCCAGTTGTAGAGGCAGAAAAAAACGTGGGTGAGTATCAACCTGCTCAACTAAAGCAGTATAATTCAGAAGCGATCGCTCGTTACTATCGTTACCGTCCCTGGTTAGTCTGGGGCAGACTGCTAAAAATCATCATATCATTTGCAAACTTCATATTCAGTCTCAAGTGGGATGAATGGCAAAATCAAGTTGAGCAGAATAAGGGGAAACGAGCTACCCAACTACGAGAACTGCTCACCCGACTAGGACCAACATTCATAAAAGTCGGTCAAGCCCTTTCTACCCGTCCAGACTTAATTCGTAAAGACTTCCTAGAAGAACTAATAAAACTCCAAGATCAACTACCCCCCTTCGACAACGACCTAGCAAGATACATTATTGAAACTGAGCTAGATAGATCAATAGACGAAATATACAGCGAACTATCGCCCCAACCCATAGCCGCAGCTAGTTTAGGTCAAGTTTACAAAGGTCGCCTCATCACAGGTGAAGAAGTAGCCGTTAAAGTACAACGTCCGAACCTACGGCCAGTCATCACCAAAGACCTATACTTAATGCGATGGGCTGCAACTTGGTTAAGTCCTTGGTTGCCATTAAACCTTGGCCATGATCTGACACTAATAGTAGATGAATTTGGTACAAAGCTATTTGAAGAAGTAGACTACATGAACGAAGGGCGAAACGCGGAGAAGTTTGCCACTAACTTCCGTGACGATCCCAACGTGAAAGTACCAGCAATTTACTGGCGTTATAGTAGCACTCGTGTATTAACCCTAGAATGGATCAACGGGTTTAAACTAACAGACACAGAAAGTATTATACAAGCCGGATTAGATCCAGAAAGCATGATCCAAATTGGAGTTACCTCCGGTTTACAACAACTCCTAGAATATGGCTTCTTCCACGCTGATCCCCATCCAGGAAACCTATTTGCCATTGGTCAAGGTAGCATGGCTTACATTGATTTTGGCATGATGGATCAACTAGAAGAAAACACCAAAGAAACATTAGTAGATGCTTTAGTACATCTTGTCAACAAAGACTACGCGGACTTAGCCGAAGACTTTGTAAAACTCGGTTTTCTTGCACCAAACACCAACATTTCCCCCATTGTCCCCGCTTTAGAAGCAGTATTAGGAAATGCCATAGGTAAAAACGTAGGTGATTTTAACTTTAAAACCATCACCGATGAATTTTCCGAATTAATGTATGAATATCCTTTCCGAGTACCTGCTAAATTTGCCTTAATTATTCGTTCTTTGGTGACACAGGAAGGTATAGCTTTAAGCCTAGATCCTAACTTTAAAATTGTCGAAGTCGGCTATCCTTACATAGCACGAAGACTATTAACCGGAGAATCTCCCGCACTCAGACGACGCTTATTGAATGTACTATTTAAAGATGGTAAATTCCAATGGCAAAGGTTAGAAAATCTCATTGCGATCGCCCGCACCGATCAACAATTTGATGTTGTACCTACCGCCAGAATGGGTTTGCAATATCTACTCTCAGAAGAAGGTAAATTTTTACGTCGTCAGTTGGTTTTAGCATTAACTGAAGATGATCGTTTACACACCGATGAAGTACAAAGGTTGTGGGAATTAGTCAAAGATGACCTACCACCAAATCGGTTATTAAATGTAGCCGTTGGTATCTTAACAGAGTTATCAAGGGAAAGTGTAGCAGCAATTTTACCAAAAGCTACATCTTTAATTTCCTTTACTAACAACCAAACATCCAGTCAAAATTAATTTAATCAAAATCAGGAGTTTTCATGTATTACTATCCCCTACAACCACCTTATATATTGCTTTTGGTTGGCTTTCTTACTGCGTTAACTTCTGGTTTTGCCTTATCAGGAACATTAAAAGTAATTGTCCAAAAATGGCCAAGCAACAATAAAGAACCCATCAAATCTAGCACTTCCTTGAAACAGTTGATAGTCCCATTTATTGGTATTACCGCTGGAACTTGTGTCTTTATGTCTTCCGGTTTAGAAATCTTTGGTTTCCCGTCTCCCCTAGCTTTAGGTATTGGTTTACCTTTAAGTTTAGGAACTTGCATATTTGTATGGTTTCAGTTAGGAAGTTTACTGGAATTTGTCAGCAGTCGGGGAATGCAATCTTTAGATTTAGATTCTTGGTCTTAGATGTTTTAAAGTCTTTTTTTTCTGTAAATTAAATACCCCTTCTTGATGTTTTCAGGAGGGGTTTTTTGATTTCATCTTTAAAGTTTTAGTTAAAGTTTTAGTTGATTTTTGATACTTTTTAATGTTCTTCTCAAAAAACTTGTTTTCACTGGTTGAGGAGGAATGTAATTAGGTAAATTAGGGTTTAAATTACGGTAATAATCCCAAATTTCCCAATAAGAACAACCAGGTTGAATTCTAATTCCCGCCCAATGAATAAACTGTAATGGTTGGTTTAACTTAGGATCAATTAGAATACGATCTTGAATTTGAAAATGAGAACTACCACCCCAATTACCAGGTACTTTTTCTGGACTGCGAGCTATATTAAAACGTCTGGGAACATACTTTAAGATCAAATAATTGAGAATAGTTTGATCAGAATTGACTAAGTAGAAATATTCTGGATAACGAGCGCAGTCTCGAAACACTTCCCAGAGATTATCTTCAGAAATTATACCTTTTCTAGAAATCCAAAATCCACTATTGAAAACATCCTTGAGTTCATTTTCACTAAATACATTATTTTCTCGAATTGCTGACTGAAAAACCTGCTCTATACCGCCCGTATGTTGATAGTCATAACAGATAAAGTCATAATTTGCTAGATAGTTGAGATTATCAGCAATTTTGTTAAAAACAACAATATCTGTATCTATGTAAAGAAATTCATCCAATGGACCAAACCAACATACTAACTTGCGGAGTAAATTAGGTCTGTCAAGTAAATCATTACCACATATTTGTGTTATTTCCTGAGAAAAACGATTAATTAAATCGAGATTTTCAAAAACAGTGATATTTGAAAAATGGGTAAATAATTCCTCTAATTTGTGATAATCATTGTTATAGGGAATCATTACAATAGGCGTATCTTGGTCATAAAATCTAATGCTATTGATTAGTGCCAGAGTTTGATCTATAACTTTATCATTAGCTAGAATATAAATTCCCCTTTTCATTAAATTAATCCTCTACTTTTTAGTTAATCCTAACTTTCTTAAAATTTTTGTAGTTAAACTGGGAGGAGCATTATAGGCTTTTCCTTTGGTTGTGAATTTTGGTCTTTTTTCTGGTTCGTGTAAATAACGATAATGTAGAAAAATATCCCTGTAGGGAAATTCAATATTTTCTCCAGCACAAACTTGATTAAATAATTTAGAAGATAAGCCAATATAATGCAGATAGGTTAGTCTATTACCTTTGTCATAGAGAATATTATCTCTATTTTCAAAATGTAAAGAAGTCACAGAATTACCTGTAGCTGTACCGGGGGGTAAACTCAGGGCAAAGTTATATTGAGATATCCCTAATCGCATTACCATATAATTAAGGATTGTTTGATCAGCCGCCATATCAAACAAAACTTCTGCTTCTCCTTGACGTAACCAGTCTAAAATCATTTGTCGGTTTTCAGCAGTGAAAATATCTTTTTTAGTAGCATATAACCCAGCACAAAATATTTCTGTTTTTAATCTTTCGGGGGTAAATAATTCCTGTAATTTTTGGGATGAAACACTGTAGACATGAGACATATCTTTAAATTGAAAATCGTATACTACCCAATCCTGATGATTTAACTGAGCAAAAATATTATTTAATGGACTCATTAATATAATATCTGCATCCATGTAAACAAAGCGATCAAATGGTCCATCAAAGGCACAGTAACGGCGATGTGATCCCAAACGATAATACTTATCAACCCCTATCTCCAGCCAATGTTTTTGTGCAGTAGGATGAATGTCCCAAATATCTTTAGTAAATTGATCCCACTTTTGAATAGAATCTAGCTGATTATACAATGTTACATAAGGACGGTTAATAATTTCCTCTGCAAGTTTTTCTGTATTGTCATCATAGGGATAAATACACACAGGCATTGTTTGACCATATATAGCTTCAATACTGTTGAGTAAAGCAATTATTTGGTTTAAAACATTATCATTTCCAAGGGTGCAAATACCATCCATATATAGCTCCTAATCCTAATGTTTTACATTTACTGATGTTAGTTTGGACATTGAATATCTTTTTATTTGCCCTTTCCAGCAATTTTCATAACTTTCATAACTTTCATATTTTAATACTATCTTCAAATTTTTGTAAATTTCTTAGAAGATAAATAGTAGCTTCATAGGCTTCTGTTAGTAATTCATTTTGAGATTCACTACTATTTGCATCATTATCAGCTACTGTACGAATACAAGCCAGTGTGGGATTAAGTACAGACCTAAATTCATCAAAAATATAACTGAATCTTTGATAATATGAAGTTATACTACTATTGTTTTGTTCTGCAATTGTCACTAATTCACCCTTTAATTGGTGGTTAATTACATCATCAAAAACATCAATTGTGTTGATAATTCTCCAAGCTGATTTATAACATTGTTCTAGTAATTCTTGGCGTTCTTGAGTGCTGTCTACAAGGTCATCAATTAGTAACTGTAATAATCCAATGAGTGAGTTTAATTGGGTGCGAATTTCATAGGATATTCTTAGTAAACTTTGGTTGCGATCGCCAGAAACATCAGCATTTTTAGAAAATTGGATTGAATACAAGTGTGAATAGTAACCTCCTTTTCGTAGTAATTCCTCATGATTTCCAACCTCTACCACTCTTCCTTGATCTAAAACAGCAATTTGATCAGCTTTACGAACCGTAGAAAGTCGGTGTGCAATCACTAAAGTTGTCCGATCTTGACTAAGTTGATCAATTGCTCCTTGTACTAACCTTTCTGAAACAGTATCTAAAGCACTGGTAGCTTCATCTAAAATTAGAATTTCTGGGTTTTGTAGCAATGCACGGGCGATCGCCAACCTTTGTTTTTGTCCACCCGATAACATCACACCCCGATCACCTATTACTGTATCAAATTGCTGAGGTAATTTACTAATAAATTCGTAAGCATTAGCCAATTTTGCCGCCGTAATAATTTCTTCCTCTGTAGCATCTAACTTAGAATAAGCAATATTATTTCTCACAGAATCATTAAATAGAAAAGTATCTTGACTAACAATACCCATGTTTTTTCTTACAGATGCTAAATCAAATTCTCGCAAATCTACACCATCCAATGTAATACAACCACTTGTAGGATCATAAAATCTTGGTAAAAGGTCAGCTAAAGTAGATTTACCTGCACCAGAACCACCTACTAAAGCTAAAGTTTGACCACTAGGTAAATATAAATCCACATCTTGGAGAATTTCTTTATCATGGTTAGGATATTGAAAAGAAACAGATTGAAAATGTATACCCTTCTGTAATTTTTTATAAGTTAGTTTTCCATTAGGCATAAAAGTTTTATTATCACGCCTTAGAAAATCACCAACTATATCCACACTAGCTGCAATACTAGCAAAGCTACTACGAAGATTGTTTAATTGAGAAATTAATGGTAATAGTCTTAACAGTAAAACAAGATATGTTAACAGTATTGTCGAAATAGATGTTATTGTAGCAGAGAACAAAGTTTTACTTAAAAATATAATCACCAATAAACAAGCAATTCCTACAACTTCACTTAATGGTGAAATTATTTGTGAACTAGCTTGAGCTTTAAAATCTGACTTTTCCCGAACTCTAACTAAATGGCTGATTCTGTCATATTCTCTTATTTCATTACCTGTTGATTTAACCAACCTGATACCATTCAATACTTCTAAAACAGCAATTGAATAAAGTTTAGAAAAATCACTAATTTCTTTACCAAATTTTTTAGACTTATTAATAAAGTATTGATTCACTAAAGTTAATATGCTCATTATACAAGTCGCAGCAATAGTTAATTGCCAAGAAATTGATAACAATAAAAATACAAAAACTGAAATTGTGATTATTAAACTAATTAAACTAATAGTATTACCAATAAAAACCGATGCACGATTTATTTCCGCTCCGAGACGATTTATTATATCACCTACTTTCATTTTGTTATAGTAATCTATATCTACTTTTAAAAGTATGTCAATTCCCGTTTCTCTCATATCAGATATAATCATCCTACTCAGAGAACTAGACATTAAGGAATTAACATAATTAGCTAAATTCTTCAAAGCAATTATTCCTAAAATTGACCCAGCCATCACCCCAGTCCTATAAGTTTCCGGTAAACTATCAAAAGGACTAATAATCAATTGCAAAATACCTGGACCACCTTGTAAATTTACTTCTTGTCCTACAATTTTTAAAATTACTGGAACAATCAAAGCTGTACTCACACCATTAAATAAAGCTCCTGAAAATCCTAATAATATAGTTAGGAAAATTAATCCAGGATAAGGTTTAGCGAATTTAAGTAGGATATTTTTTTTTAACATTGGTTGTAATGAAGTTAGTTTTAAGTACAAAAATTCAAATGCTACAAATATAGTAATTTTGAATCACTATTTAAGACTTTGTATTTTTTAAAATTATATCGTTAGAAGTATATATAAAAATTAACTACTCCATCAAAATGCAACTTTCATTTCTGTCATTTCTGTCATTTTTACCTTTTACAAGTGTTGGACACAGGTATTAAAATATATAGTATAAAAATACTATCACATCCTGTTATAGTTTATCATGCTGGTAATCCTCTACTTATTGCTTTTGAGTTCTAAAATATACTTAAATACATACCTGTATTTACTGTCATTTTAATTACAAAATCTCCTCTAAAGAGTTATAATGCCCACGAATATATAACTTTCCCATTTTTTTATACCATGATTGTGCTAACTTGAGCTTCAGTAACAGTAATCGAAGAATACCGTTATTAGGTATACAATCTATACTAAACCATTTTAGTAAAAACCGAAAATCAACTAATGAAAAGTCGTAATATTTCAATTCTGACACCTGATCTTTCTGGAGGTGGAGCAACAAGAGCTTACCTACTTGCACAAGTCCTACAAAAATTAAACTTTAACGTCAAAGTGCTGGGATTTATTTTTGGCGAAAAAATCTATCCTGTACCACCTGCAAACTTAGAGGTTATATCTGTACCTGGATGTATATATCCGCAAATGTTCTCTTCTATTCAAAAAATCTTACAGAATATTGATGGTGATATTGTTTATGCTGTCAAACCAAGACCCACAAGTTTTGGTGTCGCATTACTGAAAAACTTACAAACTAGATGTCCAGTAATTTTAGACATAGATGATTGGGAATTAAGTTGGTACGGTGGTGATAATTGGAAATATAATCCCCATCCTAAAACCTTAATTAGAGACATGATTAAAAGTGATGGTGCATTCAGACAACCAGAACATCCCGTGTACTTGAAATGGATGGAAAAATTAGTTTCCCGTGCTAACGCAATTACAGCAGACACTCAATTTTTACAGAATCGTTTTGGTGGAATTTATTTACCCAATGGTAAAGATACCTATTTATTTGACCCCAATAAATATGATCCATCAACAAGTAGAGAAATTCATGGTCTTTCTCAATATCGAGTATTAATGTTTCCGGGTACAGCAAGACCCCATAAAGGTTTAGAAGACGTTCTCACAGCTTTAGATATTATCAACCAACCTGATATTAAATTAGTTATTGTTGGCGGTAGAAACATTGGTGATGGTTATATTGAAAAACTAATGGCAACATGGGAGCGTTGGATCATTAGACTACCCCAAACTCCTGCGGAAAAAATGCCAGAAGTCGTTGCGGCCGCTCATATAGTAGTTGTTCCTCAAAGAAACACATCCACAGCACAAGCACAATTCCCAATCAAATTGACTGATGGTATGGCAATGGCCAAGCCAGTTTTATCTACTTGTGTTGGAGATATTCCCGAAATATTAGGTGATACAGGTTATCTGGTTAACCCTGAATCTCCAGAGCAAATTGCCACAAAAATTCAGTGGATATTTAATCACTTTGATCAAGCTGAGGATAAAGGTAAACAGGCAAGGGAAAGATGTGTAGAACACTACAGCGTAGATACAATGTCCTGTATAATATCAGAAATAATTGATAAATTGTAATAAATTGTTTTGTAAACTACATCACCTATAGAATATGCTATTTGGTAGCCAATTAATTTAATTCAACAAATAATCAAATATCTGAATATACAATATTAATTAATAAACATAAATATATGTGTATGATTACTATGAGATTTTAAATAGACATAGGACATAAATAATGGAAATTATTAGTTTACCAGCACTTGCAGATAACTACATATTTCTGCTACACGACTCACAGAAAAAGATTGCTGCTGTCATAGATCCAGCAGATCATAAACCTGTAATCTCCAAATTAGAGCAACTGCAAGCAGATTTAGTAGCTATTTTTAACACACATCATCATCATGATCATATTGGTGCTAATCAAAAATTGATCGAAAAATTCCCTAATTTAAAAGTATATGGAGGAATTGAAGACAGAGGTAGAATTCCTGGACAACAAGTATTTTTACAAGATGGCGATCGCGTAGAATTTGCTAACCGCACTGCTAAAGTATTTTTTGTACCTGGACACACACGCGCTCATATTGCTTATTACTTTCCTCCAGTCACACCAGATGAAACAGGAGAATTATTCTGTGGTGATACTTTATTTGCAGGTGGTTGTGGTCGTTTGTTTGAAGGTACACCCGCACAAATGGTAAACTCTTTGAGCAAACTGAGAGCTTTACCTGATCATACCCGTGTTTGGTGCGCCCATGAATATACTTTAAACAATCTCCGCTTTGCATTAACAGTTGATAGTCAAAACAATGACTTACAGAAAAGATTTCAAGAAGTAACAGCTATGCGTCAGCGTCAAGAAGCTACAGTTCCTTCTTTGCTAGGTGTAGAAAAAAAGACAAATCCTTTTTTACGCTGGGATAATTATTCACTCCAACTCACTGCACAAACTCACGATCCAGTACAAACATTTGCCATTATTAGAAAAATGAAAGATCAATTTTAGAACAAGATCAAATTTTAATCATTTTTTAAAATTGATTCAAAAATTGACAAATCTTGAGCCAAATTCCTAAAAATTTCTTTTCTCCATTCAGCGTCTCTCTTCCTATTTGTCCTAATTTCTAAAACCCTAATTCCCTGACTTGGTAAACACTGAAGTTTTTCTTTCAGTTGTTCCCAAGAACTAATTAACTCATGTTGTACACCATAGGTAGTGCATAACTGAGCAAAATCAATATCTTGGGGAGTAGCAAAAAACTCCTCAAAAGGTGGATTAAATTCAGCTATAGGTAACATTTCAAAAATGCCACCGCCATTATTATTAATCAATACAATTGTTAAATGTCCAATAAATTTGTTTTTAATTAAAAAGCCATTGGTATCGTGCAATATTGATAAATCTCCCGTTAACATCACACTACTTTTTTGCTTATAAGCTATTCCTAAAGCCGTAGAAAGAGTACCATCAATGCCATTTGCACCACGATTAAAATAAGGTATAATTCTTAAATTATTAGGTTTCCAAAAAAATTCTACATCCCGAACTGGCATACTATTAGCAATAAAAACAGGTGTTTTGGGAGGCAGAATTTGAGAAATTAACCAAGCTGTTTTACTTTCAATTAATTCATCAATATCTGTAAAGTTACTATCAATTTTTTCCCTCACCTGTAATTCTAGATTTAACCAGTTCTGTAAATATCTATTTTTGTTAGTATTTTGGCATTCCATCCTTTCATAAGATATATTTTCTACAGACATTCTTAAATGTTTAGTCTTTCCATGCAAAGGATCTAAATTTTGATCAGAATTACTAATAACAAAATATAAACAATTATTATTTTTTAGCCAATTCCTCAATTCCTTACTGGTTGGCATTTCTCCAATTTGGATGATAATATCTGGAATTAATTTCTGAGCAGCTTTTTGATTACGTAAAATTAGATCATAAGTTGTAATTAAGTTAGGACAAAAATCTGCATAATTCCTAATGGGAGAAAGTCCTTCCGCTAAGATAGGCCATTGTAAACATTGAGAAAGCCTGGAAATTGCCTGACAATATATTTCTGGTTGTTGCGGTTGTGCTACTCCAGCAATAATCATACCTCGTTGATATATCTGCCAATCTTCGGGCAATTGATAACTAATACTAGGTAATTGAGTAGGAACTATACCAGAGAAAAACTCTTCACCATCTAATGTAAAATCTGTACCATCAGGAATAGGCGCAAGAGGATCACGAAAAGGTATATTTAGATGTACTACTCCTGAATAGGGAAATTGACAACGCTCCCAAGCATAAACTAACGTCTGTCTTAGATATTTCAACATTTCTATATGTGAAACAGGTGTGGCTAATTCAACTTGCCAGTTAGGATAATTGCCATACAACTTCACCTGATCTATAGTTTGTCCAGAATGACATTCTCTTAACTCTGCTGGCCTATCTGTAGTCAATATTAATAACGGTATACCGCTTTCCTTAGCTTCTATCACCGCACCATAAAAATTTGCTCCTGCTGTACCCGAAGTACAAACCAACACCACAGGCTTACCAGTAGCTTTTGCCCTTCCCAAAGCAAAAAAAGCAGCAGAGCGTTCATCTAATATAGAAATAGCCTCAATATGAGGTACTTGTTGAGAAAAAGCTAGAGTTAACGGAGTAGAACGAGAACCAGGGCAAAGCACAGCACAGTTTAAACCTAAGCGTAATAAGGTTTCTGTTAATACATAAGACCAAAGTTGATTAAGATTCTTAAAAGCGATTTGCATTCTGTTAACACTTTAGTAGCAGAACAAGACAACTCCTTATTTTAAAATGTTTGTAGGACGGTCAAATTTATTTAAAATCTAAAATGTAAAATAATCATCTGAAATTTTCATGGACTGTATTTCCTTAACTGGAATTCGCTGCTACAGCTACATTGGCTATCTACCAGAAGAAAAAACACTGGGACAATGGTTTGAAGTAGATTTAAAAATATGGTTGGACTTAACGAAACCGTCTGCAACTGACGCTATTGCAGATACCTTAGATTATCGCAGTGTGATTAGCTCTGTGCAACATTTAGTGAAAACATCAAAGTTTGACCTCTTAGAAAGATTAGCAGGCGCGATCGCCAATGAAATTCTTCAGCAAAATGATATCGTCAAGAAAATACAAGTCAATGTGATTAAACCCAACGCACCAATACCAGACTTTAACGGCAAAATCAATATTGAAATCGTCAGAAGTAGGTAAGACTAGCGGAGAAATACATAAAACCCAAATACGGCAAAAGTTTGCAGATGATGGACAGGAAAAATATGCAAAGTCTTTCTAGGTATTGCTCTTTGAGCCAATACTATGGATATTTTGAGTTCAACGACTCAACTTCAAATAAACCCAGACTGATGTAACCGTTTTTTACCAACTAGCCTAAAAATCATCAGTCTAATTCCAAACACCCACTTTCACTCACAGCCCATATCAAAACCATCACTCCAAACCCTTGCACCGCAATGATTTCAGAAGAATTACAAAAAAAATCAAAAAAATCTGAAAAAAGTAGTTGACATTCCAAGGAAGGTTCGTTATATTAATTAAGTGCCTGAGAGAGAGCCGCAAGAGAGCGGGACTCGGAAGGACACCGAACCTTGAA
>RDXV01000072.1 GCA_004292695.1 Nostocales cyanobacterium
ATCAGTTATCAGTTATCAGTTATCAGTTATTGGTTATTAGTTTTCACTGACTCCTTGATCTCCTTGATCTCCTGACTCCTTGATCTCCTTGATCTCCTCAATTATTAAGCAGCAAAATTATCACCTAAATAATATTGTCTAACTAAAGGATTATTATAAAGTTCATCAGCAATACCAAAAGCGAGAATTTGCCCTTCTTTCATAATGTAAGCACGATCTGTAATGGCTAAAGTTTCTCTAACATTGTGATCTGTAATTAAAATACCCATACCGCGATCGCGTAATTTCGCCACAATTTCTTGAATTTCTGCCACAGCAATGGGATCAACCCCTGCAAATGGTTCATCCAATAATAAGAATTTAGGACCTTCTCTACCTGCGGCTAAAGCTCTTGCTAATTCGGTTCTGCGTCTTTCACCTCCAGAAAGTTGAATACCCTTACTGTTAGCAACCTTTTCTAAACGAAACTCTTTTAATAAAGTATTAAGTCTATTTGACCATTCCCAACGAGGTACATTGGTTTGTTGCAACACCAACAAAATGTTATCTATAACAGAAAGCTGACGAAACACACTAGCTTCTTGAGCTAAATAACCAATACCTAATCTAGCGCGTTTGTGCATAGGTAGTTGGGTAATATCTAGATTATCCAACCATACCTTACCCTGATTAGGTTTTTCTAAACCTGTAGCAATGTAAAAAGTTGTGGTTTTACCAGCACCATTGGGTCCTAGTAAACCAACAATTTCACCCTGAGCTACAGACAGATTAACACGATTGACAATTACCCGTTTACCGTAGGATTTGTGAATATTTTCTAAAAAAATCAGCATATTGAGGCGAATAAACTTAACCTTATATAGCCTTGATTATATAGCAGCTTTCAGCAGTTAGTAGTCAGTTAACAGCTTCAAAAACCTTTTTTACAGGACTTTGAGATTTTATTATTGTTCCTATTTTTAACAGATGTGGAAGAAGCTGTGTTATCTCTGAGCAGGGATGATCGGGAAAAATGAGTGATGATGTTCACTTTTGATGTAAGTATTCAGCTATCAGCTGTCAGCAGTCAGCTAAAACTGCTTCTTGGACTAAGTGTAAAGGATTTTTGAGGGAGACTGATATCAAAATCAATTCCTAGTTTTCCACTTAAAATGCTCATAAATTCCAGGTTTGGCTGATTACTGATGGCTGAATGCTTACCTTTTGATCATGTTTGCAGATATCTGATTGCTAATATATTAACACCCATGAAACAATTAACACTAATAATTAGTCAGAAATCAAAGACATTAGCAAACAACAAATTATCGTTATGAATTATCAAAATCTATACCTGATATCATTTCTCACACACTGGTTTCTGGATTAAATCAATCATATCATATCCGGTTAATTACTGAGTGTATGCCAAGTGACTAAACTTTTATTTTTACCAATTATCAATTATCGCTCACTTATTTTTAGCTGCCCATTGATGATTGTGAGTAAACTGGAATCATAGATAATATAGCAGTAGAAAAAATTGTTCAAAGATTCTTGAAAGCTCAAACCTAATTATGTAAATGATTTTACCATTTTGTAATTAAAGAATAGCTGACAACCTCTTGTCTGACAACAACCACAATTTTCAACACTAATCATATACATATATGTCATCTTATGAATTTCACATATCTGTCACTCCAGTAGGACAAAATGACTACCTGGTGAGGACAGAAAAAGTAGCTCCCGGAGTACCATTAGCAGAAGAATTAGTGAATTGGCCTGTATCTGAGTGGTTAGCAGCAGCGGGACATTTAATGAATGATCCTTTACAAATGGTGCTACAGGGGGATGCAATGGCGAGAAACTCCGTTAACTTTGTAGCATTGGGACAACAATTATATAATGCACTATTCCAAGGAACACTCAGAGATAGTTGGATTACAGCCCAAGGAATAGCCCAACATCAACAGCAGGTATTACGTTTACGATTAGGATTAAAAGATACCAAGTTAGCGCGTTTACCTTGGGAAGTGATGCACGCAGGCGATCGCCCCTTAGCCACAGGTCCATATATAGCCTTTTCCCGTTACCAAACAGGTATTACCACATCCAGACTACCTCACAAAATTGCCCCCCCGGATGACACAAGTATTAAAGTGTTAATGATCATTTCTTCCCCCACAGATCAAGTCCGGTTAGACTTACTCAAACAAGAAGCTACCAATCTACAAACAGAACTACAACGGCAAATTAACCATCCCACAGATAACAGTAGTTACATCCCCGAAATTGAACTCACAGTTTTAGATCAACCAGGGAGAGAAGAATTAACCCAAGCTTTAGAACAGGGTAGATATCATGTTTTACACTACTCAGGCCACAGTAACTTAGGAGCGAATGGGGGAGAAATATATTTAGTCAGTCGCAGAACCGGTTTAACAGAAACCTTGAGTGGTGATGACTTAGCGGGTTTGTTAGTCAACAATAACATTCAAATGGCGGTATTTAACTCCTGTTTAGGTGCATACAGCGCCAAGTCAGATGGTGGAGGAGACACAGGAGAGCGGAATTTAACAGAAAGTTTAGTCAAAAGGGGAATTAGCAGTGTTTTAGCCATGTCGGAACGCATTCCCGATGAAGTAGCACTCACACTCACACAGTTGTTTTATCGTAATCTTAGTCAAGGTTATCCCTTAGATTTATGCGTAAGTAGAGTACGTCAAGGTTTAATTTCTGCCTATGGTTCACACCAGATGTACTGGGCATTGCCCATTTTATACCTGCATCAAGAATTTGAAGGTTTTCTTGCCCCCCAATTGGGATTATTGCCCATTTCTGACTCCCTGAATGGTTATCAATCAGCAATAGAAACATCTAGCTATGGAATTTATGCAGATACAAATGATTTAGAAATCCCTTTAACACCTGATGAAATCATTTCCTCTGGGTTAGTCAGAGATCCGGCGGATCTAGATTGGTTAGAGGATGATAGTTGGGGGGATATGGAAGATGATTTAGAATACGATAACTCTACCTATGACGATGATTCGGCGATGGTAGCTGATTTATTCCGGCAATTGGGTAATTCTTCGGCGGCAGCGGCAGAACCACCAATGAAAGCGGAATTAGAACCACAGGCAAAATTACCAGCCCAGTTAGGGGGAAATGTTGATCTCTGGGAAGATAGTTCTACCCCGGAAACTACAAATGTCGCTGATCATCAAAATGTTACTCCCCCAGTTGCATTACCACCAGAAAATAAACCTAAACCCCGTCGTTATCCTCTACCCATCATTGGGATATTGGGGGCGGTTGCTGTAGCCGTAATTGGTTTGGTGTGGTGGTGGAATAGTCGTTCATCTTCAGATCAGATTATCCAAAAAATTCCAGAGAGAACAATTCCCCCCAGTAAATTAGCACCTATTGATCTGCGAACATCTCCTACAGGTATAGTTACAGCCCAAGCAACGGAGAAATTAAGCCAAGGTAATTTAGAGGAGGGTTTGGCGGCTGTGGATGCGTTATTAAATCGTAGTGCTTTTGATGCGGCAGAAACCGCTTTGAATCTGATTCCTAAAAATCAACAAGAAGATCACTATGTCAAATTTTTATGGGGTAGACTAGCTTGGCAATCTGCCAAAACCCGTGATCCACAAAAAACTCCAAAATACAGTATTGATGATGCTCGCCGTTATTGGGAAACTGCCGCACAAAAGCAGCCTAATTCGGTTTTATATAAAAATGCTGTGGGTTTTGCTTACTATGCTGAGGGAAATCTAGAACAGGCTAATGATGCTTGGTTTAAAGCCGTGAATTTATCAGTCACACAACCAAATAAAAACTCAACAACTGCTCAGACTGCTAATAATATCATCCCATCTGACGTGGCAACTGCCTACGCAGGTTTGGCTTTAGGTTTATACAAATCTGTAAATAGTCAACCAACTGCGGATAAACAAAAACAATATTTAACAAAAGCTATTAAACTCCGTCAACAGGTGATTCAAGATGAACCGGGCAAGTTTACAGTGGATAAATTAGCTCAACATTGGTTATGGACAGAACAAGCGGTAGCAGATTGGCGATCGCTACTTGAGGAAAAAGAATAACGGTGAAATCAATTACTCTGCTTTTCATATTCAACAAGTAAAGCTATAGTTACAGCTTTAGACAAGGAATCTGGTTAGATATATAAACAACGCCTTAGAAGTCGGGAATTGAAAAAAATGAAAAAAGTAGAAGCTATTATTCGCCCATTTAAGCTGGATGAGGTAAAAATCGCCCTGGTGAATGCGGGAATTGTGGGAATGACTATTTCTGAAGTCCGGGGTTTTGGTAGGCAAAAAGGCCAAACTGAACGTTACCGGGGTTCGGAATATACCGTTGAATTCCTACAAAAACTAAAAGTAGAAATTGTTGTGGAAGATAACCTAGTTGATATGGTGGTAGATAAAATTATCGCTGCTGCTCGTACTGGTGAAATTGGTGATGGTAAAATATTTATCTCACCTGTTGAGCAAATCGTCCGCATTCGTACTGGTGAAAGAAATACTGACGCTGTGTAAATCTTGAATATGTGGGGGCGAGGGAATAGGGAATAGGGAATAGGGAATAGTTTTAGCTATCTGTCATCCCCCCATTTTGGGATTTCGCTGTCTTCCTCATCTTCCCCTCTTCCTTCGCTTCCTTCGTGCCTTCGTGGTTCGCTAAACTGAATCTAAACAAAAAACAATTAACCCTCAAAAACCCTCTTACCCATGTAATTTCACCAACTGAGGAACTAGATTTTTCAAAGCATTACCGCGATGACTAATTGATTTTTTTAATTCTGGTGACATTTGGGCAAATGTTAACTGTTTTTCAGGTACATAAAAAATGGGATCATACCCAAAACCACCTTCTCCACGAATTTCATAGAGAATTTCCCCCTTACACACACCTTGAGACTGCAAAACTATTTCTCCTTGGGGGTTAGCTACTGCGACTGCACAAATAAACTGTGCTTGACGGTTGGTTGTATCTCCTAATTCCCGTAATAACCGAGATATTCTGTCTGCGTCTGTTTTTCCATATCGGGCAGAATACACACCAGGCGCACCATTGAGAGCATCTACAGCTAAACCCGAATCATCGGCGATCGCCCAATTTCCTGTAGCTTTGGCTATTTCCGAGGCTTTTAAACAAGCATTTTCTACAAAAGTTTCTCCAGTTTCATCAACATCTAAATCTGCGGGTTTAAGGGTTAATTCCCAATTAGAATCAGCTAAATATGCTTGCATTTCCCGCAATTTTCCAGGGTTTCCAGTAGCTACTACAAGTGTTTTCATTCAGTTATCAGTTGAAGAAGGGAATAGGGAATAGGGAATAGGGAATAGGGAATAGGGAATAGGGAATAGGGAACAGGGAACAGGGAACTCTTTACTGTCAACTGTCAACTGTCAACTGTCAACTGTCAACTGTCACCTAATTTCCTTCCGCCCAAGTTTTTGCCCAATTTAATGTTTGATGCACTTGTTCTAAAGTTGGTGCTTCACAATAAAGACGTAAAACTGGTTCAGTGCCACTAAATCTAATCATCAACCAACTTTGATCTTCTAGACGGAATTTATAACCATCTATTTTATTACAATCAATGACTTTTTTACCTGCTATTTCTGTTAAAGGATTACTTTCTAATTGTTGTAATAACTTTCCTCTCACTTCCATACTAGCTAGGGGTAAATCTATCCGATCATAAGCTGAAGAAAAATTAGTTTTTTGTTGGAGTTGTTGATAATATTCTCCTAAATCTAAACCTGATTCTACTACTGCTTCCAATACATACAATGCTGATAATAAAGCGTCTCTTTCAGGAATATGACTGCCATAACCAATTCCTCCCGATTCTTCACCACCTAATAATACTTCTGTGTCTAACATTCTATCGGCTATGTATTTATAACCTACAGCGGTTTCAAAAACTGATAAATTCAAAGATTTGGCAACTAGGGGAATTAAATCAGAACCGCTGACAGTTTTAACTATTTCACCTGTAAAGTTACGTCTAGTTTTTAGGTGATCTATTAAGATGGGAATTAAGATTTGGGAACTGAGAAAATTAGCATTTTTATCTACAGCCGCAATGCGATCACAATCCCCATCAAATACTAATCCAACTGTTAAGGGTGAGTTCTGATTTTCTGTATGATTTTTGATTTCTGTGAATAATTTTGATAGATATTTTGGTAAAGGTTCAGGCGCTCCATTTTCAAATAAAGGATCACGATCACTGTTAATTTCTCTGACTTTTTCCCCTAATAATCTGCTTAAACCACTGGCAGCCGCACCGTGCATAACATCGGTAAATAATGTTAGTTTATTTGTTGATATTGCTTGTCTAATTTTTTCTATATCTACTTTTTTTTCTAATGCTTGACAATAACTAGGCCAAGGATCAAATGTGCTTTCTGTTCCTGGTGTTGCTGCTAATGGTACTTCTTCTGTGAGTAGTTTTTCGATTTCTTGGGTGACTTCTGGAGGTACTGAACCACCAAAGGCACTTTTAACTTTTAAACCTAAGTATTTTCCGGGGTTATGACTGGCGGTAATGACTAATGCGCCTAAAGCGTTGAGGTCTTTTGCAGCCCAGCTAAATGCGGGAGTTGGTGCATAACTATCACTAAATATGACATCAAAACCTACGGCTTTAACGGCATCCGCAACTACACGGGCAAAATTTTCTGCCATAAAGCGGCGATCATAACCAACGATGATGGTACGGTTGCCTACGTGGGAATAATAGGTATTATATAATACTTGTGCTGCAACGGGAGCTACTATTGCTAGACGTTCAAAGGTGAATTCATCAGCAATTACACCTCGCCAGCCATCAGTACCAAATTTAATCGGTCTAGTTAAAATTGACATGAAGATATCCTAAAATTTACTAACTGATAATTGTATCATTTATACTGAGGGATGGGGAATTTAGAATTTAGAATGAAGAATAGGGAATTAGTTGGTAAAAATCTTTTCTTCCCCTGCTTCCCCTGCTTCCCCATCTCCCCATCTCCCCGTCATTTAACAGCAAGGGAGGCGATCGCCAATGGTAAGATCCGGTGTTCTTGCAGTTGGATTCTTGCGTGTAGTGTTTCTACGGTATCATCAGGTAAAATTGGTACTGCTGCTTGCATTAAAATCGGTCCACTGTCTACCGCTAAACAAACCAAATGTACAGTACATCCTGTAATTTTTACCCCTGCTGTTAAAGCTTGTTCAACAGCCCGCACACCTTTAAAACTGGGTAATAAACTGGGATGAATGTTAATGATTTTATCAGGAAAAGCGTCAATTAATTCCTGGCTAACTAAACGCATCCAACCAGCCATAACCACATATTCTACATCATGTTGGTTGAGAGTTTGGACAATTTGCCTGTCTAAATCTTCGCGGGTTTTGTAGTTACGATGATTTAAAAGTACAGATTTGACACCATGATTTTCTGCCCTGAGTGCAGCTTTAGCATCAGGGTTATTATAAATTAAAACTTGAATTTGGGCATTAAGTGTACCTGCTTGGATAGCTTGGGCGATGACTTCAAAATTACTACCATTTCCAGAGGCCATTACCCCTAATTTTATTGGCTTTGTTGTGGGTAAGTTGTGAATAGAAATTTCTGGAGAAATCAAACTAGGTGTATTATCAATTAGGTAAGATTGATTCATAGAATTATCAATATTAGGTGGACTATTCAGATTATCATGAAAAAAGACAATTTTTCTAATTTGCAATTACTAGATAATGATAATGTTGCTGCTTGGGTGTTTATGACTCCAGCAATGATTTTACTATGTTTATTTATTCTTTGGCCAATTGCTTATTTGTTTTATCTGAGTTTTACTGCTGGTAGTTTTACCTCTACTGGCATTTATTGGGTAGGTTTCAAAAATTATTGGCGGTTATTATTCAATGCTGACTTTTGGCAAGTTATTTTTAACACGGTTTATTTTACTATTGGTAGCCTTATTCCCAGTTTAGGAATTCCTTTGGGGTTAGCAGTATTATTAGATCGTTCTGTGGCATTGAGAGGAGTTTTTAGAACTGCCTATTTTATCCCTTCTATTATTTCTCTGGTTGCTGCTGGTTTAGGTTTCCGTTGGTTATTTCAAAATACAGGTCCTGTGAATGAATTTTTAGAGTTTTTAGGTTTTGCACCTATATCTTGGTTAGGTGATACTTTTTGGGCAATGCCTGTAATTATTATCTTCAATATTTGGAAACAAATAGGTTTTAATATGGTGGTTTTCTTAGCTGGTTTACAAACTATTCCTCCCAGTCGTTATGAGGCGGCAGAATTAGATGGTGCAAATAGTTGGCAACAATTCTGGCATATTACTTTACCTGGTTTAAAACCTACTTTAATTTTTGCTACGATCACCACTGCTATTTTTACTTTACGCAGTTTTGAACCTGTTTATGTAATGACTGGTGGTGGTCCTTTAAATTCTACAAATTTGCTGGTTTATTACATTTATCAAGAGGCTTTTGGACAATTTGATTTTGGTTATGCTGCCGCAGTCGCTACGGTTTTGTTAGCTGTTACTTTGGTATTAGTTTATTGGCAGTTAAAAATTTGGGAAAGTGATAGTTAAAAGGAGATCAAGGAGTCAGTAGATCAAGGATATCAAGGAGGAGAATATTGAGGAATGAGGAAAAATTGATAGTTAATCCAAACAGGAAAGAAAGGATAGAGAAATCTTAATCTCCTGACTCCTTGATATCCCTAATCTCCTTGTTCTCCTCTAAAATTCTTTTTTCAAGAAGATTAAGATGGCTATTGCTAACAAGAGAATGCTATAAAATAAACCATAAATACCATGACCAAATAATGTCATAGTATCCGGTATTGCTTGCATTCCATAAACTGCGTCATTTTTTAAATTCAACCGCGATAAATCTGGGAGAATTAGATATAAAAACTGGGTAAAACGTTCTACTGCTGGGTTTTCTGTTAAACGTCCTAATGCTACTAAATCTTGAGTGATGTTACCCATTAAATAAACTGCAAAGGTTAAAGCGGTGGCAATTAAAGAACTGGTAAAAACTCCCAAGGTAATAGCAACGGCGGTAATTAATGTTAATTGTAAAAACATGAAAATTACAGCAATTAAAAAACTGGTAAAAGGATATGTCATTTTACTCAGTTGCAGAAATACTAAAGCAATTACTGTCATTGCTAATAGGAGTGTACCCAATACTCCTGATAAACCTAAATATTTGCTGGTGATAAATTCACTACGACTGATGGGTTTAGCAATTAACATTAAAATTGTCCGTTTCTCAATTTCCTTATTAACTAAACCTGTACCGATAAAAATGGCGATAATTAAGCCGATGACGTTCATGGAAGCAAGACAAAAATCAAGGAAGATTTTATCTTGGGTGGTGGCTGCAAATTCAAAAATTGCCCGGTTAGCGATCGCCAAAACAATGGCATAAAAACCAATTATATAGAGAATACGATCACGGATCACTTCCTGAAAAACATTTTTTGCTAATGTCAAAGTTCTACCTGGATTCATAATTAATTGATAGTTGATAGTTGATAGTTGATAGTTGATAGTTGATAGTTGATAGTTGATAGTTGACAGTTGATAGTTGATAGTTGACAGTTGATAGTTGACAGTTGATAGTTGACAGTTGACAGTGATAACTGATAACTGATAACTGATAACTGATTACCTTTGTGGTGGTGGTGAACCGAGGAAAAATCTACTATTGCGATCACATTGAATCGCACCGACTGATTTATTATTTGTGTTTTTTACTTGAATCCGACAAGTTTTTTGGAGAAAGAAACCCCTTGGATTTTCACTTGGTCCTTGCCAAATACTTAAAATATCTAATTGATAACCTGATGGAATATTAGATATGCGTGGTTCAATCTTCCATAAAGACCTTTCTTCGTATTCATTGAGGTTTTCATCTATCAATAATTTACCCAAATTTCCTACTTGCTGGTTAGCTTCTAATAACCATCTTTCTACTTCTGACCAGGCTTTGTTAGATATTTGTTTTTCTATTTCTGGCTGAATTTTATTCAATATTATATTACCATTTTGTGGTTTATTGGTTTTTGGTTCTATTCTGACTAAGAAGGTACTACGTTGAAAATTATCAGCGGATAAACTAGGGTATTCTTTTATCCATTTATCTATAACAAAGTAAAACTGAAGCCAGCAACTAATTAGCATAGACCAAGCTAATAAAATTATAATCTTTTGACGAACTTCTATTTTGGGAATTGTGGTTTTTGCTAATGCACCACCTCCTGTAAAAAATTCTGGTATGCCGGTAATTATTGCGGCTAATGTTGGCCAGAGAACTATAGTTTTAGTGGTAATTACATTTTCTTGATGTCCAAAGGCAAAAACGCTGACTAAAAAACCTGTAATTAATGCTCCTACTGGCATAAAAGTTCCCGGAACTCTCACGGGATCATCTGTAGTATACCAAGCAGTACCAGCAATTAAAAATACCCAACCCAGAAAGGCAATTACAACTTTAATAGATCCGGTGGCGAAGTAGGAACTACCCCATGAGAAGACACTTAAATAGATAAATGTTTGCCAAGAAAAGGCTTTAGGAGGCATTAAAATTTTTTGTACTCCTAAAAATATATCCTGGATAAACTTAAATAGCTGAAATACTTCTTTAAACAATGATGATTTCATATTTTACCTGGTCTAGTTTGACGATGTGAAGAAGAGTAAATTAATGTATTTCTTTGAGTTTTTTGATTTTTTTTGATTTTTTCTGGTATTTTTTTTTGATACTTTTTTGATATTTGATGTTTATTGATTTTATTTTTATGACCTCATGATGTTTTTATTGTTTTTATTTATGATACCTGAATTTGTATTTTTAATTTATCTTATTCTGACTGCAAAATCACGGATTAAGATAATAATAGTGATGGCACTATAACTGAGAGAATTAGCTATTAATGTGCTGGTAAAAAGGTTGGAGTTTTGGATTCTTAACCGTTCATGTTTAAGGATTTTCTGACGTTGTGATGTTGCTGCTGTAATCTCATCTTCTTTTTTGCCTACTTCGTCTAGGACGATGATGAGAATTTTGAGTAAAAATAACTTCATTAGAAATGTAGATAGAAAAATTACAAAACTCAGCATGATTATATAACTTTGAGTTCTGGGATTTTTGAAATAATTAAAAAATACATAACTAATTAATTCTGATTTGATTTGTACTGGTAATATTGGCTCAAATAGAAAGAATAAACTCCAACCCATAACGCTAGAAAAAACATTCATAGCTATGGCATAGAAAATACTGGTTTTTTTGTCAAATTTGAGGGTTCTATGGAGAATGTAACCTTCTATGGGAATAGCAACCAATAAAAATAAAGTTTCAAACACAATTGCCCCAAGGGGTAAAATTCTGGGTAATGATAATTCTTCTGACATAAGGCATTAATAAGTTTAGGTTTTGGGTTAGGTTTGGTTGTTTTTGCTGGTAGTCCACACAGGTTGAACTGTGCAAAGTATAACTGAGATGATGGTAATAGTGGTGGAAATTATCTCATTTTTTTTACCATTTTAGATGTTGGTGTGCCAGTATATTTGGTTAAGTCGAAGATATCACGGCAGGAAACAGAAAACTGACAAAAGGTTAGGTAAGATAGGAAACTGCGATGTTACAGCTTTAGCAAAGATGACAAGAAATGGGATTGGTATTCGCACAGCGCAGGTGCGCTCCGAACGTCTGACTGGTCAGATTCATGTTTATGATGGTCTAGGAAAAGGCAAGTCCCAAGCGGCTTTAGGGGTTGTTTTACGGTCAATTGGTCTCGGTATTAATGCTGAGAATAATTTTCATCGGGTGTTACTTTTACGATTCTTAAAGGGTCCAGAGCGTGATTATGATGAAGATGGGGCAATTATGGCTTTACAGCGAGGGTTTCCCCATTTAATTGATCAGGTTCGCACAGGAAGGGCTGAGTTTTTTAGCCATGATGAGATTATCCCCTTTGATAGAACTGAGGCTGCTAGGGGTTGGGATGTGGCTAAGGGGGCGATCGCCTCTGGGTTGTATTCTGTGGTGGTTTTGGATGAAATTAACCCGGTTTTAGATTTAGGTTTGTTACCGGTGGATGAGGTTGTCAATACTTTAAAATCTAAACCCCAAGAATTGGAAATCATCACAACTGGACGCGCTGCACCGCAACAATTACTTGATATTGCGGATTTACATTCAGAAATGAAACCCCAACACCATCCGACTGCTGAGGCTTTATTAATTGAAGGGATAGAAATTTATACTGGTGCAGGTAAGGGTAAATCTACCAGTGCATTAGGAAAAGCATTACAGGCAATAGGTAGAGGGATTAATCACCCTGGTTCTACCCGTGTATTAATTATGCAGTGGTTAAAGGGTGGTAGTGGATATACTGAAGACGCGGCGATCGCCGCTTTACAACAATCATATCCCGAAGTAGTGGATCACTTACGTTGTGGAAGGGATGCCATAGTATGGCGTAATTCTCGTCAAGAATTAGACTATATAGAAGCAGAAAGAGGATGGGAAATAGCCAAAACTGCCATCGCATCAGGGGTATATAAAACCATCATTCTCGATGAACTGAACCCCACCGTTGACTTAGAATTACTACCAGTTGATCCCATTGTTCAAGCATTATTACGTAAACCCAAAGACACAGAAGTAATTATTACTGGGAGGTGTCAAAATCAACCTGCATACTTTGATTTAGCAAGTATTCATTCTGAAGTTTACTGTCATAAACACTATGCAAACCAAGGAGTAGAATTAAAGCGAGGAGTTGATTTTTAGAACTATCATATCCCCGACTTCTTTTCTCTCCTTTCAATATAGCAATCCTATTTGATTTATGAACGGATTTTTTAAATGTTAGCTGCCGTTGGAAATACCGCAGAGAAACAGAAAGCGCAAAGGTGGAAAAAAATAGGTGTTCATATCTTATTTAGGATTGCTATACATCATCAATAGATATTATAAGTCGGGGATCGGAATTAAAATCTTCTCTATCCCTCTCCACGATAAAAAATCTATTTCTGCATATTCTCAAACAGAGAAAAATCAACATTTTCTGATAGATAAATGTGTAAATCATGCAAATCAAGCGTTGAATTTACACATTTTCCAACTAACTAAAATTCCACCACCACCGGCGCATGATCACTAGGTTTTTCTAACTTCCTGGGAGTAACATCAATAATACAACTTTGAGCGCGTTCATAAAGTGAAGGTGTTAAATAATGATGATCTATTCTCCAACCTAAATTTCTTTTAAAAGCTGCCGTTCGATAATCCCACCAACTATAATTTCCTCCCTCTTGATTAAACTTTCTAAAAGCATCTGCAAAACCTAAATCAAGTACATCTTTTAAACCTTGACGTTCTGCATCCGAAGCCATAATATGATTTGCTATTTTAACTTTATCATTAATATCTATATCTTCTGGAGCAATATTAAAATCACCGCACATAGAAATAGCAGAATTTGATAAGCGTAATTTTTGCAAATATTCCCGTAAAACCTTCAACCAACCCAACTTATATTCATACTTTTCACTACCTATTTCTGAACCATTGGGAACATAAAGATTAACAATTCTCACCCCTTCAATTACTCCACTAATTACCCGTTTTTGGTCATCCCAAAATGGTTCTAAATCTGGTAAAACTGCACAGAAACCCATGCTCACATCTGTTAAAGGTTGACGGCTAATTAATGCCACACCATTATAAGATTTCTGACCATAAATATAAGGGTGATAACCTAAATTTTCAAAAGCATTGACAGGAAAATCCTGATCTATTACCTTAGTTTCCTGCAAACATAAAACATCAACAGAATTTTCATTTAGCCAGTTAATCACCTGTTCTAAACGTGTCCGAACTGAATTAACGTTCCAAGTAGCAATTTTCATGGTTTATCCTTGTAAAAATGTGACAATAAATTAAGAAATACCAAAAATGTTAATTTTTTTGTGATTGCGTCCATGCCTGTAAAAATAGGCTATAAATGATTGATCCCGATAACAAATACGTGTTCATAATTACATATTTCAATCAAATGTTAGTTATGCTACAAAACATTTTAATTGAAAATGATCCCCAAGATAGATGAAAATACCAAATATTTTGTTGTATCTTGATTATGGCCTGACTCAAACTAATACAAGCTAATACAAACTAAGAATTTAAAACTTACTTCAAAACTATGGTCTGATTCATGGAAAAAATTAACTGGAATTTAAAAAAAATCAGTGATTACAACAACAATTCACTGTTTAGGAGGACATTGGTATGAGTCAGAAAGCGAATACTTGCCCATGCTGCGGTGATTCAATTTTGCGTCATATTCGTCATGGTGAACTATATTGGTTTTGCCTATCATGTCGGCAAGAAGTACCATTATTAACTATTAGTAATTTTGCTAATCACCTAGAACGTCGTCACAAGTCATTAGTAAATCATCCTGTTACTAATTCTGTGGAATAATATAATTTTTTGTTTGTCATTTTAAATACAGTAATTTCCAATATTAATCAGTAAAATAACTGATTGATGTAAGTTTATTGTTAAAAATTGCAGATGATAAATAACTTATGGCAAGCGTCACAGTTTTATTAAACAACGCTTGCAATTTTATAAACTATTGTATAGTTAATTTGTATAATTATAGCGGGCAAGATGCCCACCCCACAAGATTTAAGCATTTTAGGATTATCTATACATTTTCCTTTGTGCTATTAGCACCAATACTTAACTGTTCATTTCCTCTGTATGTAGATATGATAGAAAAGTAGATAAAACTTCAAAAATATTCACAGAATGCTCATTGAATCCCCCAGCTTGCCAAAAGCTAAAGACTCAGTTAGCAAAAAAATTCTGTTAGGAAACGATCCTACCCCAGAATTAATTGCCATACTTGCAGTCTACTTCGTCCAAGGCATATTAGGGTTAGCCCGTCTAGCCGTCAGCTTTTTTCTCAAAGACGAGTTACATCTAACACCAGTTGAAGTATCAGCACTGTTAGGGGTAGTTGCCCTACCTTGGATGATCAAGCCTTTATTTGGCTTTGTTTCCGATGGTTTGCCCATCTTTGGCTACCGTCGCCGTCCCTATTTAGTGTTATCTGGAATACTGGGAACTGCGGCCTGGGTTGCAATGGGGACAATAGTTGATAGTAGTTGGGCTGCAACCGTAGCGATAGCCCTCTCATCCCTCTCCGTAGCCTTCAGCGACGTAATTGTAGACTCCCTAGTAGTTGAACGTGCCAGAGTCGAAACTCAAGCCAAAGCCGGCTCATTACAATCTCTGTGTTGGGGTGCTAGTGCCTTGGGAGGTTTAATAACAGCCTATTTTAGCGGCTTACTATTAGAATATTTTAGCACACGGATAGTATTTCTAATCACGGGAATATTTCCCTTAATAGTCTCCTTTGTCGCTTGGTTAATAGCAGAAAAACCCATCAACAAAGAGACACAAAAAACAGACTCAGACCATTATCTGACCATACCCAATCAACTTAAACAACTGCGCCAAGCCATCACCCAAAAAGCCATTTGGATACCCACAGCATTTATATTTTTATGGCAATCTACCCCCAGTGGAGAAACAGCTTACTTCTACTTTTTCACCAACGAATTACACTTTAAACCGGAATTTTTAGGGAGAGTACATTTAGTCACCAGTTTAGCTTCATTAATTGGGATTTGGATTTTCCAAAGATTTCTAAAAGCTGTACCATTTCGCGTAATTTGTAGTTGGAGTATCATCATTTCCGCTGCTCTAAGAATGACAATGTTAATATTAGTCACCCACACCAACAGAGCATTAGGAATAGATGATCAATGGTTTAGTTTAGGAGATAGTTTAATTTTAGCCGTCATGGGACAAATTGCCTTCATGCCCATCATGGTATTAGCAGCGAGAATTTGCCCATTAGGAATAGAAGCCACATTATTTGCTCTCCTCATGTCCATCTTCAACTTAGGAGGAGCAATTTCTAAAGAATTTGGAGCAATAATTATGCACTGGTTAGGTATCACAGAAACTAACTTTGAAACCCTCTGGTTATTAGTCATAATTACTAACATCATTGCCCTAATTCCATTGCTATTTGTCAAATTCTTACCCACAGAAGAAACAGAAACCATTACCTCCGCTGACACTGCAACTATTTAATTAACTTTGAATTCTGATTTTTCACCAGCACATTAATTAATTATGTGCTACCAAAAATAATATAGTCCTTTAAAAAAATCAACCCTAAAAAATGCAGACCTTTGGTAATCAAAAAACCCTCCCATTAGAAAAATCCTATAGCCAAAAAGATTGGCAAGGTGGCTATGAATCCCTTACCCAAGAATATGATTATTGGATAGAAGACATAGAAGGAAAAATACCCACAGAATTACAAGGAACACTCTTTAGAAACGGACCCGGTTTATTAGATATTAACGGTCAAAGATTACATCATCCCTTTGATGGTGACGGCATGATTAGTAGAATTACTTTTACCAAAGGTCGCGCCCACTTTCGGAATAGTTTTGTCAAAACAGAAGGTTATTTATCCGAACAAAAAGCAGGTAAAATTCTTTATCGTGGCGTATTTGGTACACAAAAACCAGGTGGTTGGTTAGCCAACATTTTCGATTTTAAAATCAAACATATTGCTAATACCAATGTTATTTACTGGGGTAAAAAACTATTAGCCTTATGGGAAGCAGCAGAACCCTATTTATTAAAACCGGAAACTTTAGAAACATTAGGAAAAGAATATTTTAACGGCGTTTTATCTACAGGTGAAGCCTTCAGCGCCCATCCTCGCATAGATCCTAATGGTAAATTAGTGAATTTTGCTATTAAACCCGGACTCAAAACTACAATTACCATTTTTGAACTAAACACCAACGGGGAAATTATCAGTAAACAAAATCATCAAATTCCCGGTTTTTGTTTCATTCATGATTTTGTCATTACTGAAAATTACTGTATCTTCTTCCAAAACCCTCTAGAATTTAATCCTCTACCCTTTGCTGTGGGAATAGCAAGTGCTGGACAATGTATTAAAGTCCAAAAAAATCAACCCACAAAAATTATCATTATTCCTCGTAAAGATAGTCAAAAATCAGAATCAGAAATTAAAACCTTAGAAACAAACGCAGGTTTTATCTTCCATCATGTCAATGCTTTTGAAGTTGGTAATAAAATCATCATTGACTCAATTTGCTATGAATCATTAACCGATGTTGAACCAAATAGCGACTATCGAGAAACCAACTTTGAAGCTAACGCACCGGGGCAATTGTGGAGATTTGATGTAAATTTATCAGAGCAAAAAGTACAAAGTCAATTACTAGATAATCGTTCTTGTGAATTTCCTGTAATTCATCCTCATAATGTAGGTAAACCCTATCGTTATTTATACAGTGCAGCAGCACACAACCCTATAGGAAATGCACCTTTACAAGCTATTTGGAAAGTAGATTTAGCATCAGAAAAAAGAGAAGTTTGGAGTGCAGCACCTCGCGGTTTTGTCGGTGAACCAATATTTATTCCCCGTGCAAATTCTCCACAAGAAGATGATGGTTGGGTAATTACCTTAGTTTATGATGCTGGACATCATCGGACAGATGTTGTGATTTTAGATGCTCAAAATCTTCAACAAGGTGCAATAGCTAAATTACATCTAAAACATCATATTCCCTATGGTTTACATGGTAGCTTTACACCAGAAACTTTCATTTAATTGAAAGGAGTCAGGAGTCAGGAGTCAGAATATTTGTTTTAAGACTTACACATCTACCTTAAAAAAACCAAGTTTCTGTTTCCTGTTCCCTCTCCTCACCATTAATATAATTTTTGCAACTTTTACCGAGAACGGAAAAACACCTTTAACCCATCAGATGGTTGAGGTGTAGGTATCATTTTCAAATCTAAATTTTGTCCTGGTACAAGTTCCCATTCATATCCACGTAATAACAAAGCTGCAAATATTTTCATTTCCAACTTAGCAAATTCTTTACCTATACATTCTCGCATTCCTCCCCCAAAAGTCACATAACTAAAGGGTTTAGTTTTATCTTCATTTCTATCTACACTAAACCTATCAGGATCAAAACTTTGAGGATTTTTATAGATACTTTCATCTTGGTGAGTTTTACCCATTTGGTACAGCGCACTCCAACCTTGTGGAATACAATAACCATTAAATTCACAAGTTTTAGTTACAGAACGAAAACCACCAGCAACAGGGGGAATAATTCGTAATACTTCTTTGAGAACTTGATCTAAATAAGTCATTTCCTTGAGATGTTCAGATGTTAATTCACCTGTAATATTGATTTGTTGTTGTTCTGTTCTTGCTGCTGCTAAAATATCCGGGTTTTGTGCTAATAATAAACAAAAAGAAGACATGGAAGAAGTTAAAGTTTCATGTCCAGCAAATAATAATGTTAATATTTGATCTTTGAGTTCATCTACACTCAAACTACTCCCATCTTCATCCGTAGCATTTAATAACAAACCTAAAGCATCCTGTTCTGAACTAGGTTGTTGTTGACGGTGCAAAATGATTTTTTCAATCTTTGCTAATAATTCATCTCTAGCTTTTAAAGCTTTACTAAATTTAGTTCCTGGTAAACGAATAGGAAGTGTAAACAAACCTTGACACCATTCTTCAAATAGTTCAGGTAAATGAGCATCATTATTAGTGTCTGTTCCTACTAATAATTTAGCAGCTACATCAAAGGTATATTGTCTAATTTCTGGATACCAAATTAATTGACCTAATTTTTCCCATTTCTGTAAATAACTATTAGTAATTTCCACCATTGATGGTATATAACTAGCTAAAGCTCGCGGTTGAAATGCTTGCGCTAATAATTTACGTCTAGTTTGATGAATGCTACCAGTTTGTGTTGCTAAGGAAGCAGAACCGAGTAAAACAGCAACACTTTCAGGCCATTTGATCACAAAATTCTGATTTTCACCACTAAATATAAATCGGTTTGCATCTGCTCCTATCATCATAATTGTTGGTGAACCAAAAATATTGGTTTTAAACACATTTCCATATTTCTTTTGTCTCTTGGTAGCAAAATTTGGATCAGTTAAAAAGCTAATTGTTTCACCAATTATAGGTAAACCCAAATTTCCAGGAGGTAAAGGTAATTTGTTGTTTTGATTATTGACACTGTTCATATTTAATTAGGTTGGTAATTTTTAATTGATTTTTTTGATTTTTTTGATTTTTTTGATATTTTCAGTAAGTCGTTTTTTTTAAGCTGACTTACTTGTATTTAATGTACTGTAAATAATATTTTAACATAACTTTACATCTATCTCAGGAATAGAGACAAACCATATTATCGAAAATAAAATTGTAACAAAAACTACAAAATAGCTATTTTTTCATCAAAACAGGGTAAGCTAACTATACATACCCGGTGTACTACAATACTGTGATGAGGAGTAAAGATCATGGTTACAACCTCTCGACCCGTTTGGGAAAATCAGTCTCCAGCGCATATTTGCCCATTTGATCAAGCTTGTAGTTACTTAGAATGGGCAGCTAAAGAATTAAAATTAGACTCAGGCTTGCTAGAAATACTGAGTCATCCTCGTAAAGTTGTTACAGTTTCCATACCCGTGAAAATGGATAACGGAGAAGTGCGGGTTTTAGCAGGACATAGAGTACAACATTCGGATATTTTAGGACCATATAAAGGTGGTATTCGTTATCATCCGGCAGTGACATTACGGGAAGTTTCCGCTTTAGCGATGTTAATGACTTGGAAATGTGCGTTATTGGGTATTCCCTACGGTGGTGCAAAAGGTGGAATTCCCATAGATCCGAAAAAATACAGTGTGGGAGAATTAGAAAGAATTAGCCGTCGTTATATCAGTGAGTTAATTAAAGATATTGGACCTTCAGTAGATATACCAGCCCCGGATATGGGTACATCAGCTCGGGAAATGGCCTGGATGATGGATACCTATTCTGTAAATGTCGGTCATGCTGTACCCGGTGTAGTTACCGGTAAACCCCTTTCTATCGGTGGTTCTTTAGGTAGGGAAATGGCTACAGGTAGGGGTGTAATGATTGTTGTCCGTGAGGCTTTAGCAGATCAGGGTAAATCCTTAGCAGATGTAAAAATTGCTATTCAGGGTTTCGGCAATGTCGGCGGTGCTGCGGCTGAATTATTACACCAAGCAGGGGCAAAAATTATCGCTGTTTCCGGTGGTGCTGGGGGTATATATGCAGAAAATGGTCTGGATATTCCCGCTGTTAAAGCCTATGCTGCCCAAAATCATCGTAGCGTGGTAGGTTATCCCCAGGCGACTGCTATTAGTAATGCAGATTTACTTACCTTACCTTGTGATGTATTAATTCCTGCTGCTTTAGAGAATCAAATCACTGAAGAAAATGTTGATCACATTCAAGCCCGTATTGTTGCGGAAGCAGCTAATGGACCGGTAACTTTAGAAGCTAACCGAGTTTTAGAAGCGCGTGGTGTAACGGTTTTACCGGATATTTTGGCCAATGCTGGGGGTGTGGTTGTCAGTTATTTAGAATGGGTACAAGGTCTTTCTTATCTGTTTTGGGATGAGGAGAAAGTCAACCGAGAAATGGAAAATTTAATGGTTAATGCTTACCGTAAAGTGATACAACAGGCACAAAAACGCCAAGTAAATTTACGGTTAGCTGCCTACACTTTAGGGGTGGGTAGGGTAGCACAAGCTTTAAACGACAGAGGTTTGTATCCTTAGTTATAATTCGTTCCCAGTCTTAGACTGGGAATGCTATTACAGAGTCTCCGACTCGCTCCTTTTAGAAGCCAGAGTCTTCTAAACTTCATTCCCATACAGAGTATGGGAACGAGGAATACAGAGTATGGGAACGAGGAAAATTACCAATTACCAGCCTCAACAGATATGATAAGTATTCAAGCGGATATGATATTAGATATCTTCAATTTCTATTTCTTCAACAGAATCAATTTCACCAATTGAACTATAGCTCACAATGTTTTCTACTACAATTTTTTCTGTACGTCTGATTTCTGTTTGATAGCTAATTTCGCTGACAAATTTCAATTCTGATTTTGACAAGCTACTGTTATTTAATCGCAGTTTGCTAAATTCAATTACTTCAGGTTTGATATAGTTTTTGCTACCTCTCTTTTCAATTGATCTTTTACCATCAATTTGATGAACTGCTACCCAGCGATTATTTTGACGAGCATAGACGTAATAGACAACATCCGCATATCTAGTAATTGGTTTGTTGACAAAATCCATGTGAACAACAAAGGCTCTTCTGTTATTTTTAACTAATTTGCCTAGTTTAAATACACAATCCCAATCTTTGTTTTTGTAGGATTTGTAGGAATAGCGTTTTTTACCTTTGTACTTTTCTGATCTACGTTTTTTGTCATCGTCATCATCATATTTACGTTCATATTTATCATCATCGTCTCTGCGAGAATTAACATCTCTGCTGGAGGTACGGGTTTCTGTGCTGGTGTAGCTAACTTCTGTTACTTCAGAGACGCTGCTGTATTCGGTGATGGAATCATAGTTCCAAGTATCTGATATTTCTATTCTTTCATCTCGTTTGTTGGCGTAATCGTAGCGGATTTGAGCAACAAATCGTAAGTCGGTTTTTTCAAAGTCTTTATCTTTAATACCCAGTTTTTTATATTCTATGATTTCTGGTTCTAAACGATATTTACTACCTATTGCTTGAACTAATCTTGCTCCGGTACTTGTGTAAACTTGTTGCCATTTACCTTTTTTGTTGGCGTAGACTTGATAAACTACATTGGCATATTTAGTTTCTGGTTTTTTAAGAATGTCCAAGTAAAGAACTAAGGATCTTTTACTAGGGTTATTATATCTACCTACTGTAAAGTAGCAATCCCAATCTTTTTGTTTATGATATTTTGATGAACGATTTTTACCCTGGCGATGTTTATAATCATCGTCTTTCCTCTCATATCTGTAACGATTTTTTCTATCCTCATCATCGTCATCATCATCGTCATCATCGTCATCATCTTTTTTCGCAAGTAATAATTCTGAAGCATCACTACTCAAAAAACTGGTGAAGGTGCTATTTTGTAATCCTGAAATTGCAACTGTCTTATTTTTACTATCTGCTATTTCTGTAGTTAAGGAAAATACTTCTGTAGGGATGGATACAAGGGAAATAACAGATACACCTGTAACGGTAAGAAACTGTTTACACAGGGAAGTGAGTGAGTTTTCGTGTGACATTGAGATCCTTAGTAAGTAGATGAGTCAGATAATTTACCTGATTGTCAATCACTTATGACGGGATGTCTTATCTACAAGTTCCCACTGATGTCTAATTTTTTTTACGTATTATTGCCTGTAAAACTATTGAGGTTTGATTTCAGTGTACTTAGATCAGATATTATATCTCTCTTGCTTCCTGTCTCCTGTTATGGATGAAAACTGGTTTCAGTGAATATAACTGTAATGATCACGATAAACCCGACTAAAATAGATACACCCATTATTATCCTTCTTCAAGGAGTATCTCACAGTGCAGCCAGATTTATTAGGCTTGGAAATTAGCAGAGGTGAACTAAAACGCTTAACGGGGTTTGATACAGAAGACTTGTATCGTCCATCAATGATGATAGACAAAGAAAAACGAGTTAGCTTTTTTATTAACGAATCTTTGGTTGCTTTAGCTTTAACACCGGTTATTGTCGGTTTTATTTATGCTTTTATAATTTTGCCCAGTTTCGGATCTTCCACAGGACTGGGTGTTATATTACTGATTATCGTACCTATTGCTGTGATTTTAGGGCGATCGCTCTGGCGAAAATTCACCACCCCCCAAGCATTAACCATACTTCTAGACGAAGTTGATAAATACCACACCATTATTCAAGCTATTGATATTAACGATCAACTTTTAGATTCTGGTAACTCCCAAAGTAGCATTGAAGACAGAGAACAGGTGATATCTGCACTGCAACTAATTAGAGAAGATTTAGTTCGCGCTTTAAAAAGTGAACGGATTTTACGCGATAATAAAAAACTGCTTGCTAATCATCAAGAGTTACTTGTCAATAACTTAGCAAATTTACAAACCCTAGAAGTTAGTAATCAAGCTGGTGAATATGCACAACTTTTAAATCAATCATTGCAAATTGCTCTTGATGTACAAGCAGAACTCAGAAAATTACAAAAGGTGACAGGTGACAGGTGACAGATTTAAAAGTATTTAGTCTCAATAACAAAAATATAGTCAAACATAGTCAAACATAGTCATTTGTGTTATAGTTGGGGAATGAAACTATCTGACTATGCAAAATCAAAAGGAATAAGCTA
>RDXV01000236.1 GCA_004292695.1 Nostocales cyanobacterium
TGTTTACCTGCTACATCTAAACTTAAACCTCGTCCTTGCACTAAATTAATGTTACCAGTTAATAATGGTTCAAAGGCAAATTTCTGAACTTGTAAATTTCTTAAACCCAAGGTTCCAATAACATTTGGTGCTGTGAGTTTCCCGGTAATTTGTCCTGTAAAATCTGCTTTTCCGCCTACATTTACAGCATTAGGTAATTTAAAAGGTAATTGTTTGAGGTCATAATTTTGCGCTTGTACATTCAAATTTAATTGAGTAATTTCGGGTATACCTGGTTGTTGAGCATTGGCTAAAATATAACCACCGGCGTTGATATTTGGCGTTCTCGCTTGGGGAATAGTTAATTGTTGACCATTCCAAGCTATGGCGGCATTTAAAGGGGAATTAATACCGGGAATACCCTTACTAAATTGTACTTGACCGGTAGCCCGTAAATCAGCTAATTTTGTAGATCCTAAAATTCCAGCTACTTGTAATTGACTCGCTAATTTTCCTGATAATTGTGAATTAAAACGATTTAATTCTACACCTAAACTATTTACTAATGCTTGGTATTTACCCTCAGCAATTTGTATATTTTTTGCGGTAATTGTTCCCCCAGCTAAATTCAATTTAGCGTCACCATTTGCTTGGATAGTTTCTGGTTGAAATGATTCCACAGATCCAGCAACATTAAAATTACCTGTTAATTTGCCTGTAAATTGTGGGGGAATATCTGCTAATTTCTCTACATCTACATTATTAACTGCTATTTTGGCTTGATATTTACCATTACCTACTTGAATATTGCGGGCGGTAATTTTGTTATTTCCTACTCTTAATTCTCCTTCTCCAACAGCACCAAAATTTTGCAAGTTGAAGTTTTCAGTGTTACCAGCAATGGTAAATTTTCCGGCAATGGGATTATTTAAAATTGGTAAAGATTGTTTTAATATCCTTGATAATCTGACATCATTGGCAATTAAGTCAGCAACAAAATTTTTATCTTCTAATTGTAACCGGGCAATATTAACTCTACCACCACCAATATTAACACCTGCATCTTCAGAACGAATATTAGTAATTTGGAATTTTTCTGATGTTCCAGAAATTACGAATTTTCCGTTAAATGCTGCATTACCTAAGTTAAAATTTTCTAGTTGTTCTGGTTTTAAAAATGGGGCTATTTTCACTCCTGATGCTTGGGCGATCGCCTGCCAACTTTGTTGATTATAACTACCATAACCCTGGATCATATTACCAGCTACGTTAACAGCAACATTTCTAAAATCTACTGTACGATCTGGGTTGATAATTGTTTCACCGCTGGCTGGATATGTAGCCTCTGGTGCTTGCCATTTGACAAAAGTTTGTACATTTTCCGCAGCACCAGATAGTTTAGCTGTGGCGGTGACAGTTCCCACTTTTAATGTAGAGTTAATATTATCATTATAGAGTTTAGCTATCGCATCTCCTGGGACATTTTGGGCGGTCAAATTAACATCTATATTTAGTATATTTCCTAGTTGAATTTTTCCAGCACCTTTAACTTCACCACCTAGTGTAGTTTCACCTTGGATATCTGTTAATCTAATTAAGGAATCACGGCCAGCAAGGGTAAATTTACCAGTAACTTTACTAAAATCAACTTTATCAATTTTCGTAGTTTTTATATTTGTAACATTACCAGATAGTATCGGTTCTTCAATATTTCCTAATATCTGTAAGTCTGCTTTAACTACACCACTTACAGGTAAAGGTGATTTAACTTTTAAAGTTTCTAAGGCGTTATTTACACTAACTGCATTCACCTGAGCTTTTAAATCAAAGCCTTTTTCTCGATCAATTATACCTGTGGCTGTAAGGGGAATTTTCCCATAATTACTGACTATATTATCTAATTCTAATGCTAATCCAGCAAACTTAACATTACCCTGGGTGCTGATTAAATTTTGCGTTACTCCAGGAATTTGTAAATTGACATTTTGTAATTTTGCACTACCATATAATAGGGTTGGTTTTTCGGGAATAAAATTAATTTTTAAATCACCACTAATTTGCCCAGTTTGTAAATTCACAGGTAAGGGAGTTAAGCGACTAATATCAGCAGACAATAAATCTTTTGCTTTGAGTTGGACATTACCATCTAAATTAGCTTTAGCTTGCATATTTCCCTGAAGGAAAATGTTACCGCCACTCTCAGCTTTACCTGCCAGATCAAATTTAATTAATTTATTGTTTTCTAATAGTTTTGCTTTTCCATATAAACCAGAAAAAACTACCGGAACTGGGGGTTGTGGTCCCGCAACTAATAAATTACCATTATTTCTTTCTTCTCTTTCAGCTTGTAATTTTTGATTACCTACTAGAATCAATTTAGCATTTTGAAAACGCAGTATATCTAAATCAGTTTTAATAATTCCTGTTTTTCCAGGTGGGGCTATAGTTGTAGTAATCCAGCGTTGTTCACTATCCTGTTCAATATAAACATTAGGGTTAATTAAAGTAACATCTAATTTTAATTGCCGATTGGTGATTAATTGCCAAGGATTAAAACCTACATTTACTGATTCTATCGTTGCTCGATCTGGATCTGTAAGTGTGGCGGGAATCGAAGAAGCAGCAAATTTGACACCATTCAAAGAAAATCCCGTAACTGCTCCCAACTCCACTGGACGGTTCAGAGAATTGGTAAGATTTTGTTGTGCTAGGGGTGCTAACTCTGTTTTGATGAAATTTCTTAACCACCAAACACCAGCAACGAACAATACTAACAAAAGAGAAACTAAAGCGATGCTACCACGACTCAAGAACACCAACCATAGACGTTGAGAGTTTTTGGTTGGAGATTGAGGATCTTGTTGGGAAAAGTTAGACATAGGTGTTTTGTGTTTAACTACCAGATGTATGAGCCAACCTGCTATAGAAAATAACACAAATATGGAGAATCCAACTTTTGAGACAGAGTAAAATTTAATTGCGATCTCTAACGTGATTATTTCCAGGTAGGAATTTCAGGATATTTTTGAACAGAGGCAATGGGAAATAAACCTATTACCTGATTAAATAGTGAAAATAGGATAATCTGTAATCTTGAATATAATCTTAAAGGGTAAACAATGCGTGTTTTTGTACTAATTTTCAACGCTGGCACAGATAACGAGGGTATTCATTCCATCCGTCAAGGCAATCGTAATAAAATTATGATGTTTGAGTCAGAAGATGATGCCACACGCTTTGCTTTAATGTTAGAAGCTCAAGATTTCCCCACACCCACCGTTGAAGGAATGGATGATCAAGAAATCAAGGATTTTTGCAAAAGTGCGGGTTTTGATTGGGAACTTGTACCAGAAGATAGTAACACTATCATCACTCCTCCAGAACTTAACGTAGACGAAACAGACTGGCAACCAAATATGAACACTACTGTTGAAGACTCAGAAATGTCAGATTCTGATTTAGATAGTATACGTCGCCGCTTAGAAGGATTATTATAATTAGTCGTTAGTCATTTAGTCATAAATCATCGGTCATGGGTTAAAAGATTTTGTACATATAAATCTTGAGTGGTTATAATTGACTACTGACACCATCACCGATGAAATTTAAAAAATATCAAATATTCCTCTAATGATTGTATTCTTCAATTACTTATATTATCACCTAATTGGTTAGTAATTAGGGCTGACTGAATATGGGTATTGAGTTTTTCAGGTTGAGGTACTCAATTAAAATTTTTAAGATTCCGAAATCTTAATTTTTATTCATCACTCACCACTAAACAAATAAAAAAATAAAAAAATGACAAATTTACAAGAACGGGGACATCTTTTAACAGAACAGGTAAATCCTAATAGTCTCAATTTAGACCAACTCAACGCTTTAGAATTAGTAGAATTATTTAACACAGAAGATCAAAAAGCTGTAGCTGCGGTAGCTGGTGCTAAGGAAGAGTTGGCCGCAGCTATTGAAAAAACCGCTGAAAGACTGCATCATGGTGGACGTTTATTTTACATCGGTGCGGGAACAAGTGGCCGTTTAGGGGTGTTAGATGCAGCAGAATGTCCTCCCACTTTTTGCACACCTCCAGAATTGGTACAGGGGATCATTGCTGGTGGTGCAGGTGCTTTACTACGTAGTTCTGAAGGTTTAGAAGATTTAGCAGAAGATGGGGAAAGCGCGATCGCCCAACATAAAATTAATCAGTTAGATGTAGTAGTTGGTATCACCGCTGGGGGAACTACTCCTTATGTTCAAGGTGCATTAAAAGCAGCACGTCAACGGGGAGCTTTAACTGTTTTTATAGCCTGTGTTCCCGCTGAACAAGTCAGTTTTGATGCAGATATAGATATTCGTTTGTTAACAGGCCCGGAAATTTTAGCCGGTTCAACTCGTTTAAAAGCCGGTACTGCCACTAAATTGGCTTTAAATATCCTTTCTACCAGTGTAATGGTAAAACTGGGTAAGGTTTACGGTAACAGAATGGTTGATGTTGCTGTCACTAATCAAAAATTACGCGATCGCGCTTTAAGAATTCTACAAGATTTAACCGGTTTAAGTCGAGAAGCCGCAGGTTTTTTGTTAGAACGCAGTGGTAAATGGGTAAAACTCGCTTTGTTAATGCACTGGACAGGTTTAGATAAAACCGCAGGTGAAGAACTCCTAGCAGCACATCAGGGTAACTTGCGTACTGCTGTAGATAGTCATAAACAGTAAACAGTTATCAGTGGAAGAAGGGAATAGGGAATAGGGAACAGGGAACAGGGGAAGAAAAGATTTTTACCAATTAATTCCCCATACCCCATTCTCAATTCTTCATTCTAAATTCCCCATTCTTCATTCTAAATTCTAAATTCTAAATTCCCATATCAGTTATCAGTGGAAGAAGGGAATAGGGAATAGGGAATAGGGAATAGGGAACAGGGAACAGGGGAAGAAAAGATTTTTACCAATTAATTCCCCATACCCCATTCTCAATTCTTCATTCCAAATTCCCCATTCTTCATTCTAAATTCTAAATTCTAAATTCCCATATCAGTTATCAGTGGAAGAAGGGAA
>RDXV01000237.1 GCA_004292695.1 Nostocales cyanobacterium
ATTTCTTAGTCCCAAAATGCACAGTTTTTCAGGTCTAACCTTCAAATATCTTGCACTTTATTTCCTCGTGTTCACCAGTTCGACACTTCGAGAAGCTCAGTGACCGCAAGCTCACTGACCACCTCAAACCTTTAATTTATAAGGGTTTTGGTTTTATTCAGCAAGCCCTAATTAGGACCTACGCAAAATAACGAAACTATCAGGTTTTCGCAGGATAGGGGAATAAAAATAAAAACCTACACCCTACACCCTACACCCTACACCCTACACCCAGTCATCACCGATCAATTCAGTGGGTAATGCTAATAAGGATCAGCATCAAACTTACCGCGTTTGACACTTCTGAGATAATAACCCCGTGTAGGTAACTTATTCAAATCAAAAGTTTCACCTCTAGGAACACGCCAGATTTTAAAGTCATAATAAGTTAAAGGTTCACCGGGTTGACAAACTTCTGGGGGATGATCTCCTAATACAAAATAAACAGCACCCTTACCCATCACCTTAGCAATACCGTATTTATCAACCAACAAAGAAGTTTCTTCACCAATAGCTATACCCAAAGCAGTTGGTGAAATACCATCTTGAATTTGTCGAGCGATAAAAACCATAATTCTGCCCATTCTTTTACGTTCATCAAAATGGGTATCAATCACAGTTCTTCGTAAATATTGCCACTGAAAAAAGTTATAACTAAAAGTAATTTTACCATAGGGATCGTCTAGTGCTTCATAGGTTTCAATACTATCTTCACAAGCACAGGAATCATAAATAAATTCACTTTGAATCATTGCTCCAGCACTTGTACCACCAATAGCACCACCCTTATCATAAACTGACTTTACTGCTACTTCTAACTTAGTGTTTTTCCAATTACGAATATATGCACATTGATCACCACCAGCAAAGAAAATTACTCCAGCATTTCTGACTTTATCAAAAACATCTATTCTGTTTGCTTCTTGTTTATTTTTAATAATCAAAGTTTCCACATAATTAACACCACGCATCCGATAAATTAACTGATTGTAGTCATCATTACCCGCAGCACGAATTACTAAAACATTGACTTTTTTATCTGAATTATAGCCACCACGAACTTGATCAATCATCCACTGAATAGCGTCATCAACATCGGGACCTCCACCACCTAAATTATGTACAGGTCCAGATAAGATCGGTTGTTTATAAGGTTGTTGATAGACAGTTTTTCGTGAGGGAGGACGACGTACAGAAGGTACAGAACGAACATCCCTAGAAATGTCTGTAAACAGTCGCCTCCAGTTAGTTTTCAGATGGTTGATAATCAGGTTGACTATTCGAGAAAAGAGAGTTTTTGCATTCTTTAAACGCCTGGTGATATTGGTGAATGCCTTTGTCATGGTTATTTTTTGGCGCAAACAGCAATCACTTTCACTTTCGCACCAATAGGGGTTAAATTCCCAGCGTATTCGCTTTGTACTGTTTGTTTATGCCAAAAAATCAGGGTAATGAATCATTCTCTAAACTTATCTGCAAAAACCACATTTTTAATAGGTGTTTTAAATTTTAAATAGGTTTAGTTTTACCATTCAGCTTGTGATCGCTCTTTTAAAACTCGCTCATACACTGCTTCTGTTCTTTTTGCTAACTGCGGCCATCTAAATCTAAGTTCCAAATCTTGATAGGCGTTATCTATCAACCATTGACGATAACCGGGGTTTTTCAAAACTTCTAAAATTCCCCAGGCTAACGAATCAGAATTATTAGTTTGAGTGACAATTCCTGTTTTTGTATGTTGAACAACTTCCGGTAAACCACAGGTATCAGAAACCACTACAGGAACTCTAGAAGCAAAACTTTCTAAAGCCACAATACCAAAGGGTTCATAAAGACTGGGAAACACTGCACAGTCAGCTACAGTTTGAAATTTATCTAAATATTCATCAGATAAAAAACCAGTAAAATAGAATTTTTCCCATAGTCCTAAATCCCAAACTTGTTGTTTTAAATTGTCAGTATTACCACCACCAACAATGACAAATTTCACATCACCTCCCATTTCCCATAGTACCTTGGGGGCAGCATTAATTAATACTTGAACACCCTTTTCATAGGTCATCCTGCCGACATAATAAACAATTTTTTCATGATCTGCGGCAAATTGACGACGAAAATCTTGAGCATGAAAATCTTCATGGTGTTGTTTTTTTTCAGGACGAATACCGTTATAAATAACGTCAATTTTATTAACTGGTGTATGTAAAACCCTGACTACTTCCCGGCGCATATATTCAGTACAAACAATAATTCGCCAAGCATTGTAAGCTAATGAATTTTCTTTACCATGAATGTAGCGTTGAATATCATTATGAATACCATTACATCGCCCATATTCTGTAGCGTGAACAGTGGCAATGAGGGGAATTTTAAAAGTATGTTTCAGGGCGATCGCCGCATCACCAACTAACCAATCATGGGCATGAATTAGATCAAAATCCCCCTTTTCCTGAATTAATTTTCCCCCGTGTTCTCCCATACTTGCATTTAAGTTAACTACCCACTGCAAAAATTCATTGCTACGGTCTACCGGTACTCTATGTACATGAATACCTTCAAATACTTCATATAAAGATGCAGAGGGAACTTCTGGTGTAATCAGGTGGATGTCATGCCCCAGTTTTACCAATTCTGGGTATAATTCCGATACATGACGAGCAATTCCGCCTATTAAGCGTGGTGGAAATTCCCAACATAGCACCAGTATTTTCATTAACTTGACTCCCCTATTACAAAAGTTGAAAAACACCAGAAAAAACTATTTTTATCTCAAAGTAGTGAACTTTCACCATTACCATGAGAAGGATTAGAGAAAATTTATAATTTTTTAATAGTTTTTTTGATCCAGCTTATCAGAGTCGTCAAATTTAGGAAACTATGGGGGTGAGGGAGAGGGGAGAGAGGGAGAGGACGAAGAAGTTTTTGGGATTTTAAATTGTGTAAAGCACCGATAAAGTGCAAAGAAATCTTGCTGATATTATGAAAAACTGAAAAACTGTGTTGGGGTTTAACAGTGCTAAACCCCTACTTAACCAGAAATATTGGAATTAACTCTGATCTAACTTCAACACCGCCATAAAAGCCTCTTGAGGTACATCTACAGTTCCTACAGCTTTCATGCGTTTTTTACCCTTAGCTTGTTTTTGCAGTAGTTTCTTTTTCCGGCTAATGTCACCACCGTAACACTTAGCAAGTACATCTTTCCGTAAAGCGGGGATATGTTCACTGGCAATGATTTTACTACCGATAGCTGCTTGAATGGGAACTTTAAATTGGTGACGGGGGATCAATTCTTTTAACTTCTCAGCCATTGATCTACCGACATTGTAGGCTTTATCCCGATGGACGATCATTGCTAAGGAGTCTACAGGATCACCGTTGATCATAATATCCAACTTCACCAAGGGGTTTTCCCGGTAGCCAATGATGTGATATTCCATACTGGCATAACCGCGAGAACGAGATTTCATTTGATCAAAAAAGTCTGTCACCACTTCAGCTAAAGGCAATTCATAGGTTAAGGTAGTTCTGCCTTGGGTGAGGTACTTCATATCTTTGAATACACCCCGACGGTTTTGGGATAACTCCATCAAAGTACCGACAAATGTCTCAGGAGTAATCATTTCTACCTGTACATAGGGTTCTTCAATTCTTTCCCGTTCATTGGGTGCGGGTAAATGGCTGGGGTTATCAATATAAAGTTCCTCACCTTTGTTTGTGATTACCTTATAAACCACAGAGGGGGCGGTAATAATTAAATCTAGGTTATATTCTCGCTCTAATCGTTCTTGGACAATTTCCATGTGTAGTAAACCCAAGAACCCACAGCGGAAACCAAAACCCATCGCGCTGGAAGTTTCTGGTTCATAGTGTAAAGCTGCATCATTAAGACTCAACTTTTCCAATGCTTCCCGCAGGTCTTCAAACTGGTCTGCATCTATGGGGAACATTCCACAGAATACCATCGGGTTAGCTTCGGTGTAACCGGGTAAAGGTGCTTTCGCCTTTGCTTTAGCTAGGGTAATGGTATCACCCACCCTGGCATCAGCTACCGCTTTAATAGAGGCTGCTAAATAACCCACCTCTCCAGCGTGAAGTTCTTCTACTTGGGTTTGGTTAGGAGAGAGAACACCTAACTCATCAATTTCGTATTCCTTACCCGATGCCATTAAATAAACGCGATCGCCTTTTTTCACAGTTCCATCCATCACCCGGAAATAAACAATTACTCCCCGGTAGCTGTCATAGTAACTATCAAAAATGAGCGCCCTTAAAGGTTGATCTGTATTATCAGCAGCGGGGGGTACACGTTCCACAATAGCCTCTAAAATTTCCGGAACACCAATTCCTTCCTTAGCCGAAGCCAAAATTGCCCCACTGCAATCTAAACCAATAATTTCTTCAATTTCACCAACTACTCGATCTGGTTCTGCACCAGGCAGATCAATTTTATTTAAAACTGGAATAATTTCTAAATCATGCTCCAGAGCTAAATAGACATTTGCCAAAGTTTGAGCTTCTACACCTTGGGAGGCATCCACAACCAACAAAGCACCCTCACAAGCAGCTAGAGAGCGTGATACCTCATAGGAAAAGTCCACGTGACCAGGAGTATCAATTAAATTTAATACATACTGCTGACCGTCCTTAGCTGTGTAATTCATCCGGGCAGCTTGCAGCTTAATTGTAATGCCGCGCTCCCGTTCCAGATCCATGTTGTCGAGAAACTGCTCTTTCATCTGTCGGTTTTCTACAGTACCAGTAGCCTGTAGTAAGCGATCAGCAAGAGTAGACTTGCCGTGATCAATGTGAGCAATAATACAGAAGTTACGAATGCGAACTGCGGGAACGTCAGTCATATACTAATCTTTGCTTTAGTAGCAATCAAAGTTAATTCTATTTACTTTATGTATTTTAATGCTTTCTTGGGCAATAGGAACAGTTAGGAGGTGGGGAGGCAGGGGGAGCAGGGGGAGCAGGGGAGGCAGGGG